>NZ_JBHZAV010000023.1:0-82379 GCF_042754445.1 Embleya sp. NPDC059213 | reverse complement strand
ATTGTCACATTATGCCCGGGGGGGGGCGCCCCCGCGTGGGGCCGCGTGGGGGGGGCGTATGGTCTCCCCTTCCCGCCCGCGGCGCCCGCTCGTGCCGAGCCGCCCGCCACCCCCCGGTCCGACCTCCAGTGAGGGCCCCATGTTCCGATTCCTGGTGCAGCGACTGCTCGGCGCGGCGCTGATCCTGTTCGTCGTCTTCACCGTCACCTTCTTCCTGTTCTTCGCGATGCCGGACGATCCGGCCCGCCTGTCCTGCGGCAAGACCTGCACGCCCGAGACGCTCGCCCTGATCCGACACGATCTGGGGCTGAACGAATCGGTGCCGATGCAGTACTGGCACTACCTCGTCGGCGTCTTCGCCGGCCGCGACTTCGGCGCGTCGCATTGTTCCGCGCCGTGCCTGGGCTATTCGTTCGTCAACCACGAGCCGGTCCTGGACACCCTGCTCGACCGTTTCCCCGCCACCCTGTCGCTGGCCCTGGGCGCCTCGGTGATCTTCCTCGGCGTCGGCATCCTGATCGGCATGCTCGCGGCGCTGCGGCGCGGTACCTGGCTGGACAAGTCCACCATGGCGTTCTCGCTGATCGGCGCCTCGGTGACGATCCAGTTCCTCGGCGTGATCGCCCGCTACGTCCTGGTCGACGAACTGCGGTGGTTGCCCAAACCCGAGTACCTCCCGTTCACCGGTGATCCCGGCGGATGGATGGGCGGGTTGTTGTTGCCGTGGTTGACGCTGGCCTGTGTCCAGGCCGCGGTGTACGCGCGCCTGACCCGGGCGTCGATGATCGACGCGCTCGGCGAGGACCACATCCGCACCGTGCGCGCCAAGGGATTGACGTCCCGTCAGGTCTACCTCCGACACGCGTGGCGCGGCGCGATCACCCCGGTGGTGACCGTCTACGGCATCGAACTGGGCGTGCTGCTCGGCGGCGCGGTGGTCACCGAGACCACCTTCAACATCCCCGGCATCGGCAAACTCGCGGTCAACGCGGTCGCCAACTCCGACCTGCCGATGATCACCGGCGTGGTGCTGATCGCGGCCACCGCGATGGTGCTCGCCAACGTCGCGGTGGACGCCGTGTACGCCGTCATCGACCCCCGGGTGCGTGTGTGATGACCCCTCCCCTGCTCGCGGTCCGCGACCTGCGGGTCCGCTTCGCCACCGAGGGCGGCGTGGTCAAGGCCGTCGACGGCGTCTCCTTCGACGTCGAACGCGGTCGTACGCTCGGCATCGTCGGCGAGTCCGGTTCCGGCAAGAGCGTCACCAACCTCACCCTGCTCGGTCTGCACAATCCCGCCCGCACCACCATCGAGGGCAGCGCGATCCTGGACGGCACGGAGCTGGTCGGCGCCCCCGAACGCACCCTGCGGGACCTGCGCGGGCAGCGGGTGTCGATGGTGTTCCAGGACCCGCTGACCGCCCTGTCGCCCTACTTCACCATCGGCGCGCAGATCGTCGAGACCTACCGCCGGCACACCGGCGTCGGCCGGCGCGAGGCCAAGGCACGCGCGATCGAGATGTTGGACCGGGTCGGCATCCCGCAACCCGCGCGCCGGGCCGACGAGTATCCGCACCAGTTCTCCGGCGGCATGCGCCAGCGGGCGATGATCGCGATGGCCCTGGTGTGCGATCCCGACCTGCTGATCGCCGACGAGCCCACCACCGCGCTGGACGTCACCGTGCAGGCCCAGATCCTGGACCTGCTCGCGGAGTTGCAGGAGCAGTTGGGCACCGCGATCATCCTGGTCACCCACGACCTCGGGGTGGTCGCGGACGTCGCCGACGACGTGCTCGTGATGTACGCGGGCCGCGCGGTCGAGTTCGGCTCGGTCACCGAGGTCCTGGACGCCCCCCGGCACCCGTACACCCGGGGCCTGCTCGCCTCGGTCCCGCGCCTGTCCGATGCCCTGGACCGGCCGCTGCGACCGGTGCCCGGCAGCCCGCCCAGCCTGGTCGCCCCGCCGCCCGGCTGCGCCTTCCACCCGCGCTGCGCGGAACTGATCGAAGGCCCCGAAGCACCGTGCCGCACGGTGCTCCCGCTGTTGACACGAGCACAGGCGGACTCGGCCGGCAGCGCGCACGCCGCCGCCTGCCACCTGGAGGCGGCGCCGGACACCGCGGCGTCGACGGATCTGCAAGGAGCCACCCCGTGAACGCCAAGTCGCCGGACGCGTCCGAGCCGCCGCTGCTTCGGGTGAGCGGACTGACCAAACACTTCCCCACCGGCCGAAGCCTGCTGCGCCGCCGGGCCGGGGCGGTGCGCGCGGTCGACGGGATCGACCTCACCGTCGGGGCCGGACAGAGCATCGGCCTGGTCGGCGAGTCCGGCTGCGGCAAGTCGACGACCGGGCGGCTGATCACCCGACTGCTCGAACCCAGCGCGGGCACCATCGAGTATCGCGGACGCGACATCACGCACGCCTCGCGTCGCGAACTGGCGCCGATCCGCGCCCAGATCCAGATGATCTTCCAGGATCCGTACTCGTCGCTGAACCCGCGGCAGACCATCGGCACCATCCTGCGGGCCCCGCTGGACGTCAACAACATCGACCCGCCCGGCGGACGCGACCGCCGGATCGGCGAACTGCTGGAGACCGTCGGCCTCAACCCCGAGCACCGCAACCGTTTCCCGCACGAGTTCTCCGGCGGGCAGCGGCAGCGCGTCGGCATCGCCCGGGCGCTCGCCGCCGGTCCCGACCTGATCGTCGCCGACGAGCCGGTGTCCGCGCTGGATGTGTCCATCCAGGCCCAGGTGATCAACCTGCTGGAGGAACTGCGTCGCGACCTGGGCATCGCCTTCGTGTTCATCGCGCACGACCTGGCCGTGGTCCGGCACTTCTGCGACCGGGTGGTGGTGATGTACCTCGGGCGCGTGGTGGAGAGCGCGGATCGCCGGTCGTTGTACGAACGGGCCCATCACCCGTACACGCAGGCGCTGTTGTCCGCCGTGCCCGGCGCGACCGGCCCGGACGGCACCCGGCTGGAGCGCATCCGACTCGGCGGGGACGTACCCAGTCCGATCGATCCGCCCTCGGGCTGCCGCTTCCGCACCCGCTGCCACAAGGCACAGGACGTGTGCGCGGTGGCCGAACCCCCGCTCACCGCGCTCGACGGCCGGCCCGGCCACGAAGTGGCCTGCCACTTCCCCGAGCCGCTCGGGACCCGGCCCGCCGAGCACCCGGCGGCGTCCGCGCAGCCGAGCCGGACGGCCTGAGACCCGGTCCGGCACACCCCCGAACCCAACGAAGGAGAGGGCACCCATGACCCGCCAAGACCCCACCGCGGCACCGCACACCGGCACCCACGACCTGCCGGTGTCCCCCGCGCTCGACGCCTTCATGGCCACCGCCTGGGCGCCCGCACCGCTGCCCGACCTCGGCGCCGAGCCGGTCGCCCCCTGGGCGGCGAAGCGCCGCGAGCGACTGTCCGCGCGCTACCCCGGCGAGCGGCTGGTCGTCCCCGCCGGCACCCTCAAGGTGCGCAGCAACAGCGTCGACTACCGGTTCCGGCCGCACACCGCGTACGCCTACCTGACCGGCGACCACACGCCCGACGGCGTCCTGGTGCTGGAGCCGGTCGGCGACGAGCACGAGGCCGTGCTCTACCTGCGCCCGCGGTCGCCGCGCGACACCGGCGAGTTCTACCGCGACCGGCGCCACGGCGAGTTCTGGACCGGGCGGCGGCCGACTCTGGACGAGTCCAGGACCCTGCTCGGCGTCGAATGCGCGCACCTGGACACCCTGCCCGCCCGGCTCACCGGCCCCGTCGTGCCCACCCGCCTGCTCGCCGGCGTCGACCCGGAGGTGGACCGACTGGCCGCCCCCGCCGACCCCGGCCGAGGCGCCGAACTCGCCGCGTATCTCTCCGAGATGCGGTTGGTCAAGGACCCGTGGGAGGTCGAGCAGTTGCAACTGGCCGTCGACCACACCACCACCGGCTTCGCCGACGTGGTCCGTGCCCTGCCGCGGGCGCTGCGGCACCCGCGCGGCGAGCGCTGGATCGAGGGCGTGTTCGACATGCGGGCCCGGATCGAGGGCAACGGCACCGGCTACGACACGATCGCCGCGGCCGGCGCGCACGCCTGCGTGCTGCACTGGACCCGCAACGACGGTGCGCTGGACCCGAGGCAACTGCTGTTGCTGGACGCCGGTGTCGAAATGGACAGCCTGTACACCGCCGACATCACCCGCACCCTGCCGCTGTCCGGCCGATTCACCCCCGCCCAGCGCGAGGCGTACGAACTCGTGCTGGCCGCGCAGCAGGCCGGCATCGACGCGCTGCGCCCCGGCGCGCGCTTTCGCGACTTCCACAACGCGGCGGTGCGGGTGATCGCCGAGGGCCTGCACGAGTGGGGGGTGCTGCGGATCACCCCCGAGGAGGCACTGCGCCCGGACAGCGGTTTGTACCGGCGCTACACGCTGTGCAGCAGCGGCCACATGCTCGGCATGGACCTGCACGACTGCGCGAAGGCGCGGGCGGAGACCTACCTGGACGGTGTCCTGGAGGCCGGCCACGTGCTCACCGTCGAGCCGGGGCTTTACCTCCAGCCCGACGACGAGACGTTGCCGGTGGAACTGCGCGGCATCGGCATCCGGGTCGAGGACGACCTGGTGATCACCGAGGACGGCGCCCGCCTCATGTCGTCGGCGCTGCCGCGCGGCGCGGACGCCATCGAGGAGTGGATGGCCACGCTGACCGACTGAGGCCCGCGCCGTTGCCGAGGCGGCGCACGACGCACGCCCTGCGGATCCCGGTTCGGGGCGGGACCCGCAGGGCGCCGCGTCGGCCGCCCGGCTACGCGGCCACCGCCGCGGTCGGCCGGCACGGTCCGGCCCGGTTGCGGGTGGCCGACATCGCCGAGGTCGCGGGCGTCGCCCGGGGGTCGGTCAGCTACTACTTCAGCGATCCGGGCGACCTGTTGCGGCAGGTCTACCGGCAGGCGGCGGACCGCTTCTACACGTCCCGCACCGACACCGCCGCCGGGTTGCCCGACGCCCGGGACAAGCTGGTGGCCTGCGCGCGGCGCGGTCTGCCGGCCGGGCCGCAGGACGAACTCGCGGTGGTACTCTACGAGTTCAGCGCGGCTGCCCGGGACGAGAGCGAATACGCCACGCCGGCACAGAGTTTGCACGACCGGCAGGTGGCGATGTACGGCTCGATCCTGGAAATCGGGCAGGCCCAGGGCCACTTCCGGTTCACCGAGCCGATCCGGGACGTGGCCGCGAATCTGGTCACCCTGGAGGACGGCTACGGCCTGCACATCGTGAGCCGCAACTCCTCGCTGCCGCCGGCGCGGGCCCTGGCGCTGATCCTGGCGCACGCCCGACAGGCCACCGGCTGCCCGGAGTTGCGCCCGGACCGAGTGATCCCGGATCCGGACGCGCCCGACCGGGGCAGCGGCGGCCCGGGCACGGCCGGCGACGGCGGCGGCCGGGACGCCGGCGGCCACGACGTCGCCACACCCGACAACCCCCGGAAGGGCACCGCGTGAACACCCCCACCGCTTCCCCGCTCGCCGTCACGCCGTCGGGTCGGCCCCGCGCTCGGGCCCTGGGCATCCGCCTCGACGGCACACCCGGGCCCGCCAACGCGCTCACCGACGTCCCCGGGGTGCAGATCGGCTACACCACCCTGATCGAGGGGTCGTCGGTCCGCACCGGTGTCACGGCCGTGTTGCCGCGGGGTCGGTCCGGGGTGGGCCTGCCGTGCGCCGCGGGTCGCTACTCGCTCAACGGCAACGGCGAGATGACCGGCAGCAGTTGGCTGGAAGAGACCGGCAGCCTGGCCGGCCCGGTGCTGATCACCAACACGCACGCGGTGGGGCCCGTGCATCGGGGCGTGGTGGACTGGACGGTCGCCAACCGGCCCGAACTCGCGCGGCAGTGGCTGCTGCCGGTGGTCGCCGAGACCTGGGACGGCTACCTCAACGACATCAACGGCCCGCACGTTCGCGCCGAACACGCCGTCGCCGCGATCGACTCGGCCGCCCCGGGCCCGATCGAGGAGGGTTGTGTGGGCGGCGGGACCGGCATGAACTGCTATGGCTTCAAAGGCGGTTCGGGGACGTCCAGCCGGGTCGTCGAATACGGATCGGCCCGCTACACGGTGGGCGCCTTCGTCCAGGCCAACTTCGGCGAACGACGCGAACTGGTCGTCGCCGGCGTACCGGTCGGGGAGCGGTTGACCCAGGACAACCCGATGGAGGACAGCGACTGGTTCGCCCCCGGCGGGGCCGGCTCGGTCATCGTGCTCGTCGGCACGGACGCTCCGCTGCTGCCCGGCCAGTGCAAGGCGCTCGCCCGCCGGGTCCCGATGGGCCTGGCCCGGACCGGCACGACCGGCAGCCACTTCTCCGGCGACATCTTCCTGGCCTTCTCCACCGCCAACGCCGGGGCCCTGACCAGCGTCTTCCCGCAATCCCCAGCCACCGACCAGGACTACGACACGCTGCGGCACATCCCGTGGGGCCGGATCGACCCGTTCTACCGGGCCACCGTCCAGGCCGTCGAGGAAGCCGTCCTCAACGCCCTGGTCACCGCCCACGAAACCACCGGCCACAACGGCCACCGAACCCCGGCACTCCCCCACGACCGCCTCCGCACCCTCCTGGCAGCCGGAGTTCCCACCACCGACGAATGAGGTCGAGGCCCGGAGAGGCCGGGGGTCAGGCGGCGTCCGGGTCGGTGCCGCTGAGGTCGGGGAAGGAATGGTGTTCGTGCGTGACGGTCCAGCGGCCGGCCTCCTTGCGCAGGCCCAGGGTCAACCGCAGCCGAAGGCCGGGCCGGGCGTCGAATTCGGCGGGCGTACCGCAGCGCAGGAGGGCGTAGGCGAAGGCGACGTCCGCACCCGCCGTGACGTCGAGTTCCTCGATCTCGAAGGACGCGCCCTGGGCCTGCCATTGGAAGAACGGCGGCCATACCTCCCGGTAGGCGGCCAGGCCACGCACCCCTTCATCCGGCGGCGGCACGTCGAACATCACGATGTCGTCGGCATGATCGGCGACCACCGCGTCGAGGTCGCCACGGTGCACCGCCCGCGCCCACCGCTCGACCAGAACCCGAATCTGCTCGGCGTCACCGGACATCGACGAACCCCAACCCTTCCTGCGCACGGCTCCGAACATATCGGCTGAAACGAATGATCCGTCGACGCCGCGCACGCCACACCCCCTCACCGAAACAGGCGCGGAACCCGATGCCGGCCGCGGTCGTACAGCGCGCGCAGCCAGGGCTCCCGGACGGCGGGCAGGCGGGCGAGGGTGGCGAGGAAGATGTCCGCATCGGGCCCGAACGGCGTCGGCGGGTGCGGCGGCAGCAGGTCGTCGCGCAGGACGCCGATGGGGAGCCCGCCGGTCGCCGGAACGAGCAACCGGTCGCGGGGGAAGGCCAGATGCAGCCATACCTCGGCCGACAGTGGCACGACGGCCGCGGTACCGGAGGGCTGCTGCCACGCCTGTCCCGTCTGCGGGTGGATCGGCACCAGGACGATGTCCGCGGCAGGGCCGGGGTCCGGCAGACGCGGGCCGGCCAAGGCCACCTTCCTCGCCGCCAGCCCGGGCGGCCCGGGTGGGAGCAGCATGTCCCACGCACGGGCGAACGTGTCCGCGACGAGGCCGTCGGGGAACTCCACGGGCCGGCCCGCCGAGGCCACGGACAGGTGCGCCAACGCGACCGCGACCGCGGCCTCCCACTGCGGGCTCCACCACCCGCGTGGGTCGACCGGTGGCGTGCCCGCCCGCTCCGCTGCCAGGGTCGCCCAGTCGATCGGTCGGTCGGCGGGCCCGTCGACGGGGAGGCGCCGCACGGCGTCCCGGTCGAGCCACACCGCCTGCCAGTAGGTGCAGTCGTCGATGCGCGTCGCCACCGGCCGGCCGCATCGCAGGCACGCCAGGTTCGGGCCGGCCCGCCCGTCCAGGCCCATGCAGTAGCCGTCGCACCGCTCGGGGATCAGAGCCGTGCCGCGGGTGTCCCCCGGCGCGATCGCGATCGCGCCCGGTGCCCCGAAGGACACGGCGAACACCGGCGCGAACACGCCCTGGGCCGCGGCCTCGTCGGCCTCCACTTCGGCCCACGGCCGCCATGGCGGCCCGGAAGGCGCCGGGTCCACGGCGTACGTACCGGATTCCAACAGCGCGGGGAGCAGTACATGCCCGTAGCTCTGCCGGGCATGGCCGGGGAGGGCGACCCGCGACACGGGTGCGGTCAGCACGGCTCCGCACCCTGCACACGCGAACACGGCCACGCATCCCCCTCGCCCGAAAACGCGAATTATCCAGGCCCGACAATCTCCGGCCAACCACTTTTTCCGCAGTGGCCGCCCGGACGGGCACCCGGAACCTGGAGCAAAGGCGGTTGCCCGCCCCGGCGTGCCTCGGTGGTGCCCGCCCGATGGGCCGCCAGGACGCGGCGCGGGCGTGGCGGGCCGACGGGTTCGTCATCCTGCCGGCGTCCGTTCCGTAGTGGCAACGGCCCCGGTGGATCCCGGAGTTCGGGTCCGCCGGGGCCACCGCGTCCCGGGGGTTCAGTCGGTCAGGGGGTGGTGGTCCAGGTCGTAGCCGAAGTAGCGGGGGCCGGTGAGGGTCAGGCCGGCCGGGGTCAGCCAGCGGGGGTCGCAGGGGGCGGCGAGGACGGTGACGCGCAGGCCGTAGCGCAGGGATTCGGTGGTGACCGGCTCGCCGGTCTCGGTGTCCAGGACGCAGATCAGGTCCGGGGTCGTGGCGACCACCCGGCCGTCGCGGCGGGCGAGCAGGTGTTCGTTCTGGAAGTCGAGTTCGAGGATCGCGCCCTCGCCCTCCAGGCGGGCCCGGCCGCGGGCGAAGCCGCCCTCGGTGCGGCGTTCGACGTCGACCACCTTGCCCGCCGAAAGGTGTACGCCGCCCAGCAGTTCGCGGGCAGCCGCGACCGGGTCGCGGTGTTCGGCGCGGGCCGTGCGGACCACGCGGCCCAGGTTCTCGGCCAGGGTCAGGGTGGCCGGGACCAGGCCGTCGCGGAGTTGGTCGCCGCGCAGCACCGTGTCCGCGCACGAGATCTGGCAACCACGCTCGACGCACACCGCGCGGGCGATCCGCTCCGCCTCGACGTTGTCCACCGCCTGGACGACGATCGTATTGCCCTTGTCGTCGGCCAGTGCCATCGGCGAGTTGCGCACCCCGATCAGACCGGGCAGCACCATCTGCGCTTCGGGGAAGGCCCGGCCCATCGCGTCGCCGTCCACGATCGGCAACCCGGTGCACGCCGCCGCGGCCAGCGGGATCATCGAGTTCACGCCGCCGATCTCGATCGGCACCAGGTGGGTGGCCCGGCGGCCGAGCACCGCCTCCAGCGCGCGCAGCGCGTTGATCTCCTCCCGCCCGGAGGGGAGTTTCTCCAGCAACACCGTGGGCGCGCCCATGGACGAGACCGGTACCACCGTCGCGTCGGCCGGCACCTCGTCGATGTCGACCACGGTGACCGGGCCGTGTCGCCGGATCGCCTCGCGGGCCAGCAGCATGCCGACGTACGGGTCGCCGCCGCCGCCGGTGCCCAGGATGCCCGCGCCGCGCGCGATGTCCGCCAGCTCTTCGATGCCGATCTCACGCATGGGTGGGGATTCCGTTCTTCGCGTCGTACACGGGGGTCGGTGAGCCGAGTCGGTCCAGGTCGAGATCGCCGACGGCCTTGATCCGGATGCGGGTGGCGCCGCCCGGCAGGTAGGCCAGTGGCACCTCCTCGATGTCGACGATGCGGACCGTGCCCACCCGGGCGCCGGCTTCCTCGGCGCGCCGGATCGCCTCGGCACGGGCCGTGTCGAGCACCTGGTCGCGCTTGCCCTCGGGGACCTTGAAGACCCGGTCGACCTCGCCGCCGACCTGCGCGATGGCCGCGCCGACCGCGTTGGCCACGTCGAAGTGGGCCGGCCGG
Organism: Embleya sp. NPDC059213; assembly: GCF_042754445.1. NCBI lineage: Bacteria > Bacillati > Actinomycetota > Actinomycetes > Kitasatosporales > Streptomycetaceae > Embleya > Embleya sp. NPDC059213. Next base: position 72,479 of record NZ_JBHZAV010000023.1, on the reverse strand, counting down.
CGCACGTCGGGGAAGCCCGGCAGGCCGCCCGGGATCAGCACGCTGCCGCCGCCGACGGCGACCACGGGCAGCGGCGCGGCCGAGGTGCGCATGCGGTCCACCGTCTCGGCCAGTCGTTCGGCGATCCGGGCCAGGGCCCGCTCGGCGAAGGCACGGTCCACGCCGGCCACCGCGCCCGGGTCGCCGATCTCGGCCGCGCCGGCGGCCACGGCCAGGTCGGTGGCGGTCAACGTGTCGCCGCCGAAGACCAGGGCCTGTTCGGTGAGCCGGTAGCCCACACTGCGCGGCCCGACCTCGCCGTCCGCCGCGACCAGCGAGCCGCCGCCGATGCCGAGGGAGAGCACGTCCGGGATGCGGAAGTTGGTGCGTACGCCGGCCGCCTCCGACTCGCCCGCGGCCTCGCGCGGGAAACCGCCGATCAGGATGCCCACGTCGGCCGTGGTCCCGCCCACGTCCACCACCGCGCAGTCGGTGAGCCCGGACAGGAAGGCCGCGCCGCGCATCGAGTTGGTCGGCCCGGACGCGAACGTGGCGACCGGATAGCGGCGCGCGTGGGCGACGTCCATCAGCGTGCCGTCGTTTTGCGATATGAAGAACGGCGCGCCGATCCCGGCCCCGGCCAGCGCCGCGCCGAACGCGTCCACGATGTGCTCGGCCAGGTCCCGCAGCGACGCGTTGACGATGGTGGCGTTCTCGCGCGCCAACAGGCCGACCCGGCCGATCTCGTGCGAGAGCGACACGTGCACGTCGCCCAGTTCGGCGGTCAGGATCTGCGCCGCGCGCACCTCGTCCTCGGCGGCGGCCGGCGAGAACACCGAGCTGATCGCGATCGAGCGCAGGCCCCGGGCCGAGATGTCGGCCGCGACCCGGCGCAGTTCCGCGGGATCCAGCGGCGAGATCATCCGACCGTCGAACTCGCGCCCGCCGTGACACAGGTAGGTGCCGCCGCCGACCACCGCGCGCAGCCGCTCGGGCCAGTCGACCATCGGCGGCAGCGCCTCGGTCGCGGGCAGGCCCAGGCGCACCGCCGCGACCCGGGCGAGCCGTTCGCCCTCGATCAGCGCGTTCAGGAAGTGGGTGGTGCCGATCATCACCGCGTCCACGGCGGCCGGGTCGGTGGGCCGGCCGTCGGCGCCGGGTGCCGCGAGCAGCGCGGCGACGGCCGCGGCGACTCCCGAGGTGACGTCGGCGGTGGTGGGTGACTTGGTGCCGGCGAGGACACGATTGTCGTCGCCGAGCAGGGCGGCGTCGGTGTTGGTGCCCCCGACGTCGATTCCGATGCGCATGTGGTGGTTCCTCTTGCCGAATGCCGAATACCGAATGCCGAACGGCGAAGGCCGAAGCGGCAGGGTGGGGTGGGGTGTTCAGGCCGAGTTGCCGGCGGCCTTCGCGGCCTCGGCGATCTCGCGGGCCGCCGCCGGGTGGGCCGGCTGTTCGACCGGCAGTTCGCGGTGCCCGTGTACCAGGTTCAGTCGACCGGCCAGGATGTATCCGAGTCCGGCCAGGAGCAGCGAGTTGAGCGCCGGCACACCGGCCCACTGGTAGTGGTCGCACAACCAGCCGAACACCGAGGCCGCGCTCCACAACACGATCGTGGCGGGCACCCACGAGGGTTCGGTTTCCGGGAGTCGGCCGATCGCGCGGGACGCGTCCAGTTGCGGGCGCCAGCGCTTGGTCACGAAGTACTCGGCGACCATGATCCCGGCGATCGGTGGGGTCACCACGCCGAGCACGGTGAGGAAGTCGGTGAACCGGTCCAGGATGCCGGCGGCGGCGGCCAGGCTGCCGAGCACGCCGATCACGATCGTCACGGCGGTGCGGTTCAGGCGTACGCCGACGGTCGACTCGACGGCGCCGATCAGGCCGAGCGCGGCCGAGTACAGGTTCCAGTTGTTGATCTTCACGGTGGCCGACACCAGGATCAGCACGCCCGCCACGCCGGAGGAGGCGGTGATGATGGCGATCACGTCGGACGACTTGACCGCGTAGGCCAACAACACGCCGGCCAGCCCCAGCACGTACTCGCCCAGCGAGATGCCGACCAGGGTCTGCTTGACCACGTCCCCCGTGGAGCGGTTGAACCGGGTCATGTCGGGCGTGGTGACCGCGCCGACGATGTACGAACCGGCCACGATCGTCGCGCCGGTCGCGATCGATATGTGCTCGCCGAAGGGCGGCGAGGCGACCAGGTCGCCCATGCTGTGCCGGGAGATCTCCACGGTCATCGCCCAGCCGGCCAGGCCCAGGAACGCGGGCACGGTGACGAAGGCGGTCCAGCCCATCGCCCGAAACCCGCGCAGTACCAGGGCGGTGACGCCCAGGCCGGTGATCAGACACCAGCCCCACAGCGGCACGCTCGGCGTCAACGAGTGCAGGCCGGCGGCGAACACCGCGGTCTGCACGCCGAACCAGCCGAACAGGCTGACCGCGATCACCAGGCCGATCAGGGTGGATCCGTAGCGGCCGAACCCGGTCCAGCGGGCCAACACCGAGGTGGTCAGCCCCTCGCGCATCCCGGCGATGCCGACGAAGATGCACACCACCTCCAGGATCACCGAGCCGAGCGTGAACGCCCAGAACGCGCCCCAGAAGCTCAGTCCGGCGCCCAGCGTCGCGCCGAGCAGGAACTGGGTCAGGTCGGAGAGTTGGCCGAAGCGCTGGATGGCGACGTTGAACCACGAGTAGCGCGCGGACCGCGGCACCCGTTCCAGCGGGTAGTCCTCGTCGACACCCGACGCCCCGGGGACGGAGGACATGCGTGCCGCCGGGTCGGCGGCCGACTCGGGGGCCGGTGCGCCGGCGGGCGTTCTGCTGTCTGTGGTCATGCGCTTTCCTCGGATTCCTGGGGCCGGCTCGAATTCCGGGACGGAAGGGGACGTCGGGCAGGGCGAAGCACGGTGCGGTCGGGAGGGAGCCGCGGTTCACCGACAGGGGTGGTGCGCCGCGGATACGTTTCGGGGAGCGGTCACAGGGGCGAGGGTGGGCCCACCGCTCGGGCGCGCAGGCTGAACGTGGGGCCGGGCAGGTACGGGACGGGCACCCGCTCGACCGGGAGGACCACGACCCGGCGCGGATCGGCCCCGGCGCGCACCGCGCTGCGTCGGGCGCCCTCGCGTACCTCCTCCACCGCGTCCGCCTCGGCCGCCTCGCCGGCCCGCACCAGTTGCTCGTGCGCGCCGCCGACCGGGCTGAGGGCGGCACCGAACGCCCCGGCCACCAGGCCGTGTTCGGGCAGCAGCACGTGGGCAGCCGGCGCCGATGTCGCGGCGAGCGCGGCCGAACCGCCGCCGACCACGACCAGCGGCAGCCGGTCCGCGCCGGGCTGCATCCGGTCCACCGCCTCCTCGAACGCGTCCGGGTCGTCGGCCGGGACCCGGATCAGGTCGGGCATCGGGAAGCTCACCGGCACGCCGCCGATGACCAGTCCGGGCCGGCTCTCCTGCGGGAAGCCGCCCGCCAGCAGACCCACCCTGATCCGCCGGGCGCCCACGTCGGCCACCACCGCGTCGCTCAGGCCGGTCAGCAGTCCGGCGCCGCGCAGCGTGCCGGCCGGGCCGCTGCCCAGGGCCAGGCCCGGATGCAGCCGCAGGTACTCCAGCGAGGTCAGCGTGCCGTCGCCGCGGGCGACCAGGATCGTCGCACCCGACAGACCCAGTGCGCCGAGCGCGGCGGTCAACGCGTCGGCCAGGGCCCGGGTGTGTCGCGACAGCGCCGCGTCCAGGACGGTGCTGTTCTCCCGTTCGATCAGGCCCAGCCCGCCCGAACCGGCGGACAGGCCCACGAACACGTCGGTGCCCGCCTCGCGGCGGATGATCTCGGCGGCCCGGTGCTCCTGCGTGTCGTCGATCGGCGAGAACACCCCGGTGACGGCGAACGCGTCGCACCGACCGGCCAGGCCGGCCGCGAAGCGGGCCACCGCGTCCCGGTCGAGCGCGGTGGCATCGGCGGGGGTCAGGCCGGCGCCGCCCTCGACCATCGCGCTGCCGGCGTGCACGGCCAGGCGCAGGTCGGCGGGCCAGTGGGCGAGCGGCGGCACCGCGTCCGAGACCGGCCCGCCGATCCGCAACACGCCGACCCGGGTCAGGCCCTCGCGCCGGGTGACCGCGTGCGCGGCGCCGCGCAGCCCGATCGCCACGTGGGCCACCCGCGGGGTGCGCGGTGCGTCGCGCAACAGGGCGGCGACGGCGGTGCGCACGCTGTCCACGGGATGCTCGGCCGAGGGCACCTTTACCGTGGCAGCCGGCAGCTCGCCCACCAGCAGGGCGCCGTCGGTGTTGGTGGGGCCCACGTCCACCCCGATCGTGCGCGCGTCGGTCATCGGCCGACCTCCGCCCGGTCGGGCAGGTCCAGTCCGAAGGCCGCGGGGCCGCCGAGTCGAAGGCCCGCCTCGGTGTGCCAGACCGGCGCGCAGTCCAGTGCCAGGAGCGTCACCCGAAGCCCGTAGCGCAGCACCTCGACCGGCAGGGCCTCGCCGGTCCTGGTCTCCACCAGCGCGATGATGTCCGGCGTCAGCACGACGGGCCGGCCGTGCTCCAGGACGGCCAGATACTCCGACTGCGCCTCGACCCGCAACAGCCGGCCGGCGTCTCGGCCCAGGCCCTCGACCAGGATCGCGGTGGTCGGATCGGCGACTCGTTCGATCGCGGCGATCTTGCCGGTGACCACCCGGCGGGCCACCGGCAAGGGGTCCTCGGGCACACCGGCGGCCAGCGCCGAACCCACGGCCAGGGCCCGGCGGACCGACCCGGGCACCGCGTGCCGGGCGACCTGGTCGGCCGTCACCGGGTAGTCCGAGCACGCGGCCTGCCCGCCGAAGGCGTCCAGCGCGGCCCGGACCACCCGCTCCAGCCAGGGGCCGTCGGCGTGGTCGACCACCACGGTGCGACCCCGTTCGTCGGCGAGGACGGCGGGAGTGGCCCGGATGCCGGCGAGTTCGAGCACGTTCTGATCCATCCGGGGGAAGGCCCGGCCCATGCTGTCCGCGTCCAACAGCGGCAGCCCCAGTCGGGCCGCCCAGGTGACCGCGACGCAGCCGTTGGATCCGCCGATCTCGCTGGACAACAGGGCGACCGGCGGTCGGCCCCGGACCTGCTCGACCCGATCCCGCATCCGGCGCGCCTCGGCGACGCCGCCCACCCGCTCGCCCATCACCGGGGAGGAACCGACGGTGCCGACCGTCATCACGGTCGCGTCCGCGGGCAGGTCCCCGGGGTGCAGGACCCGCACCGGCCCGTGTTCGAGGATCGCCTGTCGGGCGCCCGCGAGGGTGACCGACGTGGCGCCGCCACCGCCCGAACCCAGGACGGCGCAGCCCCGCGCGAAGTCCGGAAGCAGTCCGGTGTCGAGTTCCATGGGTCAAAGGTACGAACACGCGGCGTATCGGACGTGTGCCACGCGCACCCGATCGAGTCCAACATGTGCGGCCGGCACACTTGGCGGCGTGATGGTACTCGCCGAGTTGCTCGGCGGTCCGGGCCTCGACGATCTCGTCGTGGTGGCCGGGCCGACCGACGCCGTGCCGTTGACCGGCGTACGACTGGAGACGCGCGCGGATCGGCTGGCCCACGCGCCGGCCGGGTGTCTGGTGGTGTTGGCCACCCCGCTGAGCGGCTACCGGCTCGACGTGGCGGTGCGCGATCTCGCGGCGGCCGGCGCGGCGGGCCTGGTGCTGACCGCGATCCCGCCGGATGCGCCCGTCCCGGCCACCGTGCTCGAACTGGCCGATCGGGGCCGGGTGGCGATCCTGCACACCGACGGCGACCTGGCCGCGCTGATCCTGGCCGTCGACCGCACGGTCCGCGGCGGCGCCGCCGACGCCCTGGCCCGGGTGGAGGCCGCCGCCCGCGAGGTGCCGCCCGTCGCGGGCGACCCGGAGCGGGTGGCGCTGGCCGCGTCCCGGGCGCTGGGCGTCCCGGTCGAGTTGCGCGCGCCGGAACCTGGCGAGGCGGGCGCGTCCGCGCGCGGGCCGGACGGCGAGACCTGGCTCAGCGCGCCCGACCGGCCGGGGCCGAGCGGGCGGGCCGTCCGGGCGGTGCTCGCCCTGGGCGCCCTGGCCGCGGCGGCCGGTCCGGCCGACGACGTCCCGGTGCGCTCGCGCGGCCAGTTGTTGGCCGAACTGCTGGCCGTGCCCGAGGCGCAGGCGCTGCGTCTGGGCAGCCGCGGCCGGGCCCTGGGGCTCCCGGTCGACAACTGGCATCTGGTCCTGCGGGTGGAGCCGGTCGCGCTGACCGGCACCGACCGCTACCGCCTGCTGGAGAGCGCCGGACCGCTCGCGCTGCGCCTGCTGCGCTCGGCCGGTGTGGTCGCCTGGAACGCCGCGCGCGTCGACGAGGCACTGATCCTGACCCGCTCGCAGCCCGTCGACCCGGGCCGCGACGGCATGCGCGCCACGCTGGCCGACGCCGGTCGGCTCCTGGCCGCGCTGCGCGAGCGCGGCCCCGACGCGGACCTGCGCTGCGGCGTGGGCGCGGCCCATCGCGGTGTGCTGGGTCTGCGCACCTCCGCCCGCGAGGCGCACACCGCCCTGTCCCGCTCGGCCGGCGGGTTCGGTCCGGTCGCCGCACACGACGCGGCGGGCCTGGACCGCATGCTCCTGGACTGGTACTCCTCCGACGCGGCCCGCGAGGCGGTGCGCGAACTCCTGGCCCCGGTACTGGCGTTGGGCCCACAGCGCGCGGTTCCGCTGCTGCGCACCCTGCAGGCGTACCTCGATCACCAGGGCTCCCCGGCCCGGGCGGCCGACGAACTGCACCTGCACCGCAACGCGGTCACCAAGCGCGTCCGCAAGGTGGGCGAGCTGATCGGCGCGGACCTGGAGGACCCCCAACAACGCCTCGCGGTACAACTGGCCTGCCGAGCGCACCTGATGTGACCACCGGCCGGTCCTGCGCCCGGGAGGTCGGCGGGCTCGGGCAAGTCGCTTGCCCCGCCCGGTGGTTGGCCTGCTTCGATGCCTTGCACGGGCCTCGTGGGTCACCGGATACTGACGAGAGGTTGCAGTCCGTGTTCCGTGGGGGCACGTGCTCCCATGCCCGACCGGCGTCGGAGGGGAGAGCACTCGATGGCCAGGGGCGATCTGCGTCGGTTCCACCGCGATCCGTTGGGATTTCTGGAAGACCTGTCCCGCCGTCGATCCACCGACGTCTTCCCCCTCCCGTGGGGCGGTTGGTGCGCGGGCGACACGGATGCGGCGCTGACGGTGTTGCGCGCCCCGGAGTTCAACGCGGGCCTGTCCACCTTCTACGGCAGCCTGCTGCCCTCGCGAGCGGCGCAGATCGAGGTCGGTCACGGCGTGCGGAACCTCATCCGGGCACGATTACCCGAGTATCGGGACAACCTCGCCGAAGCGGTGCCCCGACTGCCCGCCGCCGGGCGTTGGCCGGAAACCGGCACCGCGCTGGTGTACGAGTGCACGGCCGACCTGCTGCTGCATCCGGCCGCGGCGCCGGAGCTGCGACGTCTGCTGGCCCGATCCGTGCGCGCCGGCCTGCTGATCCGCTCGCCGCTGATCCGGGAGCGGGCCCGAGCGGAGATCCTGCGCGTCCGGCTCCTGGCCGCGCTGATCCGGCACATCGGGCAGCGCCGCGGCGAAGGTGTCGACCCCAGCGGGCCGTGCGACCTGCTCGACGCCATCCTCGACGCGTGCCCGCCGGAGACGACCGACGACGCCGTGGCCGAACTGTACGTGCTGCTCTTCCGGTCGATCGTGGGAAACGTCGGCTACGCCGTGGCCTGGACCGTACTGCTGGCCGGTCTGCACCACGCGCCGAGTACACCGGGGGCGCCGTGGCCGTGGCCCACCGACCGGATCGTGCGCGAGGCCGCCCGCCATCGTCCGTTCGTCTGGATGGTCGGCCGCCCCGTTCCGCACCCGATGCAATTCGGCGGGGTGGCACTGCGTCCCGGCGAGATCGTGTCGGTCAGTCCCTACCTCCTGCACCACGACGAACGGCACTGGCGCCGGCCCGATGCCTTCGATCCCGAACGCTGGGCGGATCCGGGCGCACGCGGCCCGTATCTGCCCTTCAGCGCCGGCCCGTTCATCTGCGCCGGCGCGGCCGTCGCGCAGACCATGGCCACCGACGCGGTAGCCGCCCTCGCCGCCGACACCCGGCTGACCGTCCTGGGCGGGCACACCCGTCCGATGGTGACCAACGCCGTCGCCCCGCGGGCGTTCACCCTGAGCCGTACCACCGAGCTCCTCACCCGATCGCACGCACCCGAAAGGAGGTGAACAACATGATGGCCGTCATCCGGCGCATTCTCTCGAACGCCCCGCCCGTGATCTGGAACCCGAAGGATTCCTGGGCGTGATCCGGCCCCGACCCGAACGCCCGCACGGCCGAAGGAGACACGCCGTGCGGGCCGTTCGCCGCTCCGCGCCGGCCGGCACCGCGACGGGCCTGCTCCCCGGCCCGGCGGGACGACGAGGACTCCCCCCTTCACTCCCCGGAGTTCAATGATTACTCTGGGGTAGCATTTCCCTCGGTTCCCGCCATCGATCACGCAATCCCTCCGGCAGCGGAGAAGTCCGCTGCCGCCACGAGGAGGTACCCGTGAAACGTAAACGCCTGTCCGTCCTGACCGCCGCCTTCACCGTCGCCCTCGCGATGGTCGCGGTCAACCCCGACTCCGCCGTCGGGGAGAAGGCACCGTCCTCCGCGGATGCCACCACGTCGGCCCAATACAGCGTCGTCGGCGTGCGAACGACCCAACAGCGCACCGCCATCGCCGCGACCGGCGCGGCCGTCGACGGTGTCGAGGACGGCCGCCTGTTGATCACCGCGACCCCGGAGGAGGTCCGGCGGATCAGAGCGCTGGGCTTCACCGTGAACGCGGAGGCCCCGCCCACACCGGGGGGCCTGATCAACCGGGACTTCCCGCCGTCGGACTCCGGCTACCACAACTACGCGGAGATGGTCACCGAGATCGACAAGGCCGTCGCCAACCACCCGACGCTGATCAGCAAGCAGGTGATCGGGCGCTCGTACGAGGGCCGGGACCTGTACGTGCTGAAGATCTCGGACAACGTCGCCGTCGACGAGGACGAACCGGAGGTGTTGTTCAGCCACCACCAACACGCCCGCGAGCACCTCACCGTCGAAATGGCTCTCTACCTGGTCAAGTTGCTCGGCGACGGCTACACCACCGATCCCAGGATCAAGGCTTTGGTGGACAGTCGCGAGATCTGGATCATGCCCGATGTCAACCCGGATGGCGGCGAGTTCGACATCGCCACCGGTTCGTATCGAAGCTGGCGCAAGAACCGACAGCCCAACTCCGGTTCGAGCAACGTCGGTACCGACCTGAACCGCAACTGGGACTACAAGTGGGGCTGCTGCGGCGGCTCCTCGGGCAGCACTGGCAGCGAGACGTATCGCGGCCCAAGTGCCGGCTCCGCGCCCGAGGTCAGGGCCGTGACCGACTGGGTGCGCGGCCGGATCGTCGGCGGCAAGCAGCAGTTGACCGCGGCGATCGACTTCCACACCTACAGCGAACTGGTGTTGTGGCCGTTCGGTTGGACGTACAACGACGTCGTGCCCGGCATGACCGCGGACGAGTACAACACGTTCTCCACCATCGGCCGGGCCATGGCGGCGACCAACGGCTATACCCCCGAGCAGTCGTCCGACCTCTACATCACGGACGGCTCGATCGACGACTGGTTGTGGGGCGACCAGCGGATCTACGCCTACACGTTCGAGATGTATCCCGCGTCGGGCAACGGTGGCTTCTATCCGCCCGACGAGGTCATCGATCGGGAAACATCGCGGAACAAGGCCGCCGTGCTGCACCTGCTCGACTACGCGGACTGTCCCCCGCGTGCGATCGGCAAGACCTGCGGCGGGGATCCGGGCGGCAAGACGTTCGAGAACACCAACGATGTCGCCATCCCCGACAACGGCCCGGCCGTCTTCAGCGACATCGCCGTCACCGGCGTACCCGGCAACGCGCCGGCCGCCCTCAAGGTCGGCGTCGACATCAAGCACACCTGGCGCGGCGACGTGACCGTCGACCTCGTGGCCCCGGACAACTCCGTCTACCGACTCAAGAACGCGAGCGGCAACGACTCCGCCGACAACGTCATCACCACCTACACCGTCGACGTCTCCGGCGAAGTCGCCAACGGCACCTGGCGATTGAAGGTGCAGGACGTCGCCGCCGCCGACACCGGGAAGATCGACTCCTGGAAGGTCACCTTCTGAGCGAAGGCCGCGAAGGCCGCGACGGGTACCCGGTTCCCCGGCTCCCGGTCGCGGCAACCCGGGCCCGACCCGAGTCCATATCGGGTCGGGCCCGGGCGACGCCGGGTGGGCGTCGAGGCCGTGCCCCGTTTGCCGCGGTCCTCCAAGAGGTGAACCATGGAATGAGGATCGCCGCAACCGCACGGACCGGGAGCCGGACGATGTCTGGTCCTTTTCAGCAGTTTCCGCTCGACGGGGGCGCCACCGCGGATTTGTATCTGCTCCGCTACGACCAGGACGGCGGGCTGCGCAGCCCGCTCGCCGAGCAGGAGATCAAGGACCGGCTCGGCGGAGTCGGTGACGTCTTCCTGTTCTCGCACGGCTGGAACAACATCTTCGCGCAGGCCCTCGATCGGTATCGCAACTTCATCGGCGGGTTCATCGCTCAGCGGCAACAGTTCGCCGTTCCGGTGCCGGCGGACTACAAACCCCTGCTGATCGGCGTCGTCTGGCCCTCGACGAGTTTCGTCATGCCGTGGGAGGCGGGTCCGAAGATCGCCGCCGATCCGGATCCGGACGGGTCACAGGCCCGCCAGGTGGAGGAGATGCTCGGCCTGGTCACCGCGTCGCTGGGGGCCGAGGCGGACGCGGAGTTCGTCGAATTGGTGGACGGCCGCTCGGTGATCGACGCCGACGCGGCGCTGCGTGCGGCGCGGATCGTGCTCGGCGCGCTGCGGACCGGGCCCGATCCGGACGACCATTCGGCGCCGCCCGGCGCCGAGGAATTCCTCACCCTCTGGGCGGCCTTGGACGCCGGCGGGGGCGCGGTCGCACCCGCCGATCCGGACGACTTCGGGGTCGCGGGCGGCCCGTCGCCGGGTCTGGCCGTCGCGGGGGGCGGCGGGTTCGATCCGCGCGACCTGTTGCGCGCGGCCACGGTGTGGAAGATGAAGGCTCGCGCGGGTGAGGTGGGCAGCAAGGGAGTGGGTCCGCTCGTGACGCACATCCTGCGCGAAAGCGGGGTCCGGCTGCATCTGGTCGGCCATTCCTTCGGCGCGAAGGTGGTGTTGTCCGCGCTGGCGTCCGCCGCCCCGAGCCGGCCCGCCCGGTCGATGTTGCTGTTGCAGGCCGCCGTCAACCGCTGGTGCTTCGCGGCGGATGTGGCCGGCACCGGACACCCCGGTGGCTACCGCTCCGTACTCGACCTGCTGGAGCGGCCGTTGCTGACCACGTTCTCCGCGTTCGACGATCCGCTGACCAAGTTCTTCCATCTCGCGATGCGCGGAAGCCAACTGGGCGAACCGGGCATCGCCGCGATCGGCGATCCCGAACTGTACGGTGCGCTGGGCGGGTTCGGCCCCGCCGGGGTGAAGGGCAGCTCCGCCCGTCGACCTGCGGCCGTGCCCGGCAGCGAACGCTACGACCTGGGCGGCGGGTTGCGGGTGATCGCCGTGGACGGCGGCATCGCGATCGACGGCAAGCCGGCCGTCGGCGGACACGGCGACGTGAGCAATCCGGCGACCTGGTGGGCCCTGCAGGCCCTGGTGCGGCCCGACTGAGCCGCGGTCCGCGCACGCTGCCCCCGGTGACGGCGGCCCCGGCGCGCGGCCCGACGGCACGGCCCGAGTGCGAGGAGCAGTGATGGCCGAGGCCCCCATCGAGAGATGGCACCTGGCGGTGCTCCGGGTGCGGCTCGACCCGGCCCGGTCGTCGCCGATCGTGGCGGCCGAACTGGTCGGGTATCCGCCCCGGGGCGCCACGACCTACTGGCGGGGCGAATTCGACGCCGGCGGGTTCGGGCTTGCCGAGGGCACCGAGCCGCCGACCCGCCTCGACGTGCCCGGCGACCTGGTCGAGGCCGTCACACGTTGCCTGGACGCGGACTTCGGGGCGGATACCGCCCTGTGGTTGCGGCTGGTTCCCCCGTACGGCCACCTGGGCGCGGTGCCGTGGGAGCGCGCCCTGGTCCCGGCCACCGGTCGTCCGCTCGTGCGGGTCCCGGATCGGCTGCCGCCGGGCTCCGACCCGGGACGGGTGTGGACCGTGGCCATCGCCGTTTCCGTGGCGCCGAACGCGCCCTGGGTCGCGGGATACCTCTCGTCGTTCGTCTCCGCCCTGCGTACGTGCGTGCCGAGCGAGGTGGATGTGCACGTGTTCATCGATCGCGGCGGCGAACAGGCGTTGCGCACGCTCCTGCACGAGGGGCCGGACGAGGCGCGGGTACATCTGCACGACCCGCGTGACGCCGTGGCGCTCGACCCGTCCGGGTCGCACCGGCCGGATGGCGACGGCGCCCACCCCGCGCCGGGGCGGGTGTCGTGGGGGGATTGGATCGCCGCCGGGCTCGCCGGGCGGGCGGTGCGGGCGCTGCACCTCATCGCGGACGGCGCGTTCGACGGGGACCGCCCGGTGTTGTCGGTGAGCCCCGATCCGGTGACGCCCACCCCGCGATCCGATCGTGCGTTCGTGAGCGCGGACCGGGTGCGGCGCCTGGCCGACCGGGTCGGCGCGTCCGTGTTGTCCTTCGGCTCGTCTCCGGACAATCCGCACGACGCGGCCACCCGGATCATCGCCGACCACGTCGGATTTCGCCGGGCGGGGCCGACGTTCCACAGCGCGTTGCCGCTGGATCCCGCCGGAGTCGCCCTGGCCCGGGCGCACGCGTTCGTCGCCGGTGCCCCGGGAGCGGTGCCGATACCGCGCGACCCGTCGCTGTTCGCCTACCTCCAGCCGGAGTTCGTGCGCGCCGCGCTGTGCGACCCGTGGCCCGATCCGGACCGGCCCGGCCAGGTCTGGCTCAGCGGGCGGGCGCCGATCGGGGATTCGAAGACCAGCGACGCGATCCTGCCGATGGCGCTCGGCGTGGCCGGCGGCGACGCGATCACCGCGCGCTACGCGGACGCCGATTCGGTGCCGATGTGGGTGGCCTCGTCCACGCGATACATCGAGAACCAGGTGGCCGCGCTGGTCCGCACGGCGGGTGTGCCGGGCGAGACTCCGGCCGCGAAGCAGGCGTACGACCTCGGGGTCGGGCAGGCCATCGCCGAACTGCGCGCCTTGGTCGACCGGCGCATCCGGGAGTCGTGATGCGCACCGTGCTGGGCTTCGAACCGTTCGGCGGCGACCGCACCGTGCTCAAACTGCGGGAGGCGCCCGACACCATCCCGGGGCTGGGCAACAACGAACTCACCGACGTCACCGACCCCGGCGGCCCGATCGCCGCCCGCGGCGAGGCGCTGTTGGAGCGGTTGTGCCGGCATCCGGTGGTGAGCAGGGGGCTGGACCACGTCCTGGCCCAGTCGCCGGCCGGCGGACCCAAGCCGCTGTACCTGCACCTGATCTCGAACCAGGCCGATCAACTGCCCTGGGAGCAACTGCGCTCCGCCTCACAGGGGTTCATCGCCCTCGACGCGCGCTGGCCGATCGCCCGCATCGCCGCCGTGCGCAGCCCCGTCGATCGCCGCACGTTCGGCCCGCCGTTGACCATCGTCGCCGTGCTGTCCGCGGCGCTGCGCAGTGGTCTGCCCCAACTCCGGGCGTTGCTGGCCGCGATCGCGCTGCCCGACGCCCGGGCACTGGGCACGCACCTGCATGTGATCAGCGCCGAACAGGCCGTCCTGGACGCCGTCGCGGCCGACCCGGCGGCCGACGTCACCGCCGAGCCGATGCCCGCGACCGCCCCGGAACTGGCCAGGCGGATCACCGCGGCCCGACCGCAGATCGTGCATCTGCTGTGCCACGGCGGGGCCGCCGGTGGTGTCCGCACTCTGGCCTTCGCGCACACCGCCGACTTCGACGCCGGCGAGCCGGTCGGCTCGGTGCAGCTCAAGCTGCCGGACCTGGTGGTCGCGCTGTTGCCGTGCGCACCGTGGCTGGTGGTGCTCGGCGCCTGCCAGACGGCACAGACCTCGGACACGCTCTCGCTCGCCCACGAACTGGTCTCGCAGGGCCTGCCCGCCGTCGCCGGCATGCGCAGGCTGATCGACCTCAACGACACGGACCGGTTCTGCGCCGCGCTGTATCCGGAGGTGCTCACCGCCGTCCGCATCGCCGTCAAGGACGCCGGCGAGCACGAACTCGACTGGGCCTCGGCCTTCACCGCGCCGCGCCAGGCGATGGCGCAGGCCGATCCGACGTCGACCGACGCGTGGTCGGATCCCGTGCTCTACGTGCAGGACGATCCGCTGCGGATCCTTTCGAGTTCCGCGCTCGGGGTCTCCGACACGGCGAACCTCCAGGGGCAACTGGACACCTTCGAACGGTTCCGGGCGACGCTCGATCCGAGCACCGCCGATCCGACCCTGGTGCAGCGGGTCGACGCGCTGATCGCCGAGTTGCGGGCCCGATTGGCGGGTGACCCTCCATGACCCTGCCCGCGGAGATACAGCTCAACGCCTGGACCGGGGACGAGGTGGCGCGGGCCACCACGGACGAGGACGCGGCCCGCTGGGGTGCCGGTCGGGGCGGCATGCCGCGTTCCCAGGCCGTGTTGCCGTTCGGTCCGCCGGTCGATCCGCGCGACTGGCGTTCGGCCGACGTCGGTTACGGGATCCTGCTCCCGGACGATCGGGAGGCGAATCTGTCCGATGCCGCGAAGGCGGCCGGCGAGGACGCCCCCGCACCGATCCGCGAACTGCTGGCGGCCCGGCCGGACACCGCGGTGCTGCGCTGGAGCCCGGACCTGCCCGACCACCTGCTGCGCCGATACTTCGCGCAGGGCGCACCCCAGGAACCGGCCATCGGGTTGTCCGAGTTCGGCACCGGCCGCGGCCGGCTGCCGAAGTACGTGGCGATCGTCGGCGGCCCCGAGGTGATCCCGTGGTCCGTGCAGTACACCCTGGGCACCCGGCATCTGGTCGGCCGCATCCCGCTGTCCGGGGAGCCGCTCGCCCACTACGTGCATGCCCTGCTGGCCGATTGGAGCGACGCGCCGGCCCACCCGGACCGGGCGCTGAGCTGGACGGTCGACCACGGACCCACCGACATCACCGCGTTGATGCGCGCGGTGATCGCCGCACCGCTGGCGGCTCGGCTCACCCCGCCCCCACTCGCACGGTTTCGCGACATCACGGCGGCCGAGGCCACCGGCGCCGCGCTGCCGGCCGCCCTGGCCGAGATCCGCCCCGGACTGCTCGCGACCTCCAGCCACGGTCGGACCGGACCGTCGGCCGACCCCGCCGAGATGCGCGCCACGCTCGGACTTCCGGTCGACGGCACACATGTCACCGTGCCACTGACCACGCTGTGCGACGCCATCCCCGGTGGCTGCGTGTGGTACGCCCAGGCGTGCTGCTCAGCCGGCGCCGCCGGGGAGAGCTTCTACGCCGGGCTGCTACCGGTCGGCAGTTCGGCCCTCGCCACGATCGAGGCCGTCGCCGGTCTGGGGACGATGGTGGCCCCCGCGGCGCTGGCACTGCTCGGCCGGGAGGACCCGGTGCGGGCCGTACTCGGGCACGTCGAACCCACCTTCAGTTGGACCCTGCAGGTCGAGGACACCGGCCAGGGACTCGGCGGGCGCCTGGTCTCGGCCCTGTCCACCCACCTGTTCGCGGGCGAGCCGTTGGGCCTGACCCTGGCCGAATACCGGGCCGACGTGGGCGAGTTGCACACCCGCTGGGCGCGGCTGCGGGAACTGCTGGCGGGCGGCGACACCTCGGTCCGCGAGACGTTGACCAGACTGCGGGTGTCGGCGCTCGACCGACAGAGCCTGGTGCTGCTGGGCGACCCCACCGTGGCCCTGCCCGCGCCGGCGCCCGACCACCCGTGACGGCTCAGCTCGGTGGGGTCGGTGCACTGCGGGTCGGTCGGGCGGGGTTGGCCGTCGGACCGCCGACGGCGTTGAGCACCAACTGGGCCTGGTTGTCCACGAAGCGGGTGAACAACTGTTGCGCGTAGCCGAAGATGACGGCCCAGGCGATGATCTGCGCGGACGAGTCGAGCGCGCTCAGCCCGGGAATGAAGTCGCCGCGCATCAGCAACAGGCCCAGCAGGGCGGTGAGCGCGCCGGTGGGGAGCTTCAGCAGGGCCAGCGCCACCGGCACGTTGTATGGCGTCGAGGTGCCGTGGATCCGGCGCAGCGACGCGGCGGCGGCCACCGCGGCGGCGACCAGTCCGACCAGTTCGACCACCGGGTAGTCCCATTTGGAGGCGACGTCGGCGTACATGCGATCCAGGCTTTGCCCGGCGACCTGTCCGCGACCCACCTCGGCACCGGCGGTGTCCGTGGCGGTGGCACAGACGATGCCGACGCCGGTCGGGTTGAAGCACAACGGCACCGTCCCGGGTGAGGCGGCGCCGGCGAGCGCGATCAGCGTGGCGATGATCGCGAGCGCGGCGGTGACGCCGAAGACGATCTGCGCGAAACTGCGAACCCTGAGCTTCTCCTTCAGGTGCACCTGGTGGGCCACGGTCGACGCGTCGACCAGGATCTCGCGCTGGTTCTCGGTCAGCGTGTCGCCCGCGCGCACGGACAGCGCGATCTCGTCCACGTGGGCGCGGCGTTCGTCGCCGAGTGGCAGGTGTTCCTTGATGAAGGCCACGATGCCGGGCAGGTGTGCGGTGATGTCCGCCAACGTCAGGAGCCGCAGCAGGATGACGTAGGCGAGGTCCAGTTGCGTCTGGGCCACCGCGATGTGCGCGGCCGGTCGGCCGTGTTCGTGCGCCAGCGCCTCCTTCGCCTCGTCGAGCGAGGCGAGGGCCCGATCCGCCAGGACCCGATCGCTCGGGGCGAGCGGGCCGGGCACGGTCTTGCTCTTGAGGAGTGCCTCCAACTCGATGACGCGCGAACGCAGTCCTTCCCGCAGTTCCCATTGCCCGCGTTCGTGTCGTCGCCGGGCCCGGGCCCGGATGCGCCCGCTTCGACGGGAACCGCCGAAGGAGGGTTGCGGCGGTGGCTGCTCCGCGGGTGTCGGGTTCGGCTCCATACAGCGACTATGAACGACGGATTGCCCGAATTCGCGCGCGATCGGCGGCTTCGGGTCCGGCATCACCCCGATGGACGTGCCGGGAGCACCGGCCGCGCCGGGTGCGCCGGGTGCGCCGGCAATCGGGGGCGGATCGCCGCCGCCGGTGTGTCGCGGGCGATTTCGGGGTGTTCGTCCGTCACGATGGTCGGGGCCGCCCGGCGCGGAACCGGGCCCGGCGCAAAGGGGATGCCCATGCCGCTCAGGGACTACGGAGTGCTGGCCGCGCGGGCGGTGGCGCGGGTACGAGAAGGCGCCGCCGGCACGCCGCACTACCAGATCCATCTGGCCGACGACGCGGGCACCGCGTACCGTGCGGCGATCAACGTGCTGTCCAAGGAGGCCCCGTCCGAGCTGCTGTTCGTGGTGGTAGAGGACTTCCGCCACCCGCTGACCGACGCGCTGCCGGCCGCGGGCAGCGGGTGGACCGCGCTCGCCTCGCAGCCCGGCGGCGCCGCGCTCGACTACATTCGCGGCAACCTCTTCGACCCGACCACCGCCCGGCCGCTGCCCCCGGACGTGCCCGGCGCGGACAACGACCTGGCCGATCTGCTCGACCACTACGTGCAGCGCGCGATCGGGGACGCGGGGGCCGCGGTCTACGTGTTCGGCCAGCGCTTCGGCCCCGAACCGACCAAGCCGGACAAGGTGTTCGGCTTCGTGCCGGGCAACGGTGTGCACGACGTGCACATGAATCAGGGCAACAGCGCGGAGTTCCGCGGCGACGACGGGGTCTGGCAGGACGGCGGCCTGCTCGTCCACCTGCCGGACGGCCGCTGGGTGGCGGTCTTCCTGGCCTTCCAATCCCAGGCGTGGCACACCGACGACAACACCGGCCACGCGCTGGACACCGCGCCGCCCCTGCCCGGTTCCGGCGAGGAGCCGATCCGGATCGTCGGGGCGCTGGTCAACGCGCCCGGGCCGGCGCCCGAGGCGGAGAGCGTCACCCTGATCAACGCCTCCCCCGCCGCGATCTCCCTGGACGGGTGGCGGCTGCTGGACCGCAACAAGGTCGCGCTGCCGCTTCCGGCGACGACGCTGGCCCCCGGCGCCGTCCTGACCGTGCCCGGCAACGCGTCCTTCCAACTCGGCAACCGGGGTGGGGCGATCACCCTGCTCGACTCGGCCGGGCTCAAGGTGCACGGCGTCACGTACACCGCGGACCAGGCACGTCGCGAGGGTTGGACGATCGTCTTCTGACCGGGAGGGCGGCGCGACCGTGCAGCTCGGGCATCCCCCGGGCGGGGGAGATGATTCCCCCGTTTCGGGGGTCCGCTCGTATCGGGCCTCCGGCTTTGCTTGAGGCATGACAAAAGCAGCCGGTGATCAGACTCGAAGCAATCCCCGGGGAGCGCCGTCGATCCGGCGCAACCGTGCAATGCGGCGCGGCGGGCGCAGACTCGCCGTCTACTCCGTGTGCTCGGTCGTGCTCGGGCTCGGGCTCGTCGGTGGCAGCGCGGCGGTCCCGGCCCAGGCGCAGTCGGCGGCCACCGCCCGGGCGGCCGAGGCCGAGGAGACCGACATCCGGGCCCGGATCGAGGCGATACCGGGCATGCGGGTGCTGGACGAGAAGCCGGTCGCGCCGGGCATCCGATACTTCGACCTGACCTACCGTCAACCCACCGACCATGAACACCCCGAACGGGGTTCCTTCGAACAGCGACTCAGCCTTCGGCACGTCTCCACGCAACGGCCGATGGTTTTGTACACCAGTGGTTACGACCTCGGCGCCGGTCCGAGCTTCCGCTCCGAGCCGACCGTCATGCTCGACGGCAACCAGATCTACACCGAGCAGCGCTTCTTCGGCACCTCCCGCCCCGACCCCGCCGACCTGTCCCACCTGAACATCCGTCAGGCGGCGGCCGACCACCACCGGCTGATCCAGGCCCTCAAGCCGATCTACCGGGGTTCGTGGATCTCCACCGGCGGCAGCAAGGGCGGCATGACCACCGTCTACCACCGGCGTTTCTATCCGAACGACGTGGACGGCAGCGTGGTCTACTCCGCGCCCAACAACACCGACGATCGCGACGACACCGCCTACGACGCGTTCCTGGCCGGAGTGGGCACGCCCGAGTGCCGTACGGCGTTGCAGGCGGCGCAGCGCGAAGCGCTGGTGCGACGGGAGGAGATGGTGGCCCGCTACGGGCAATGGGCGCAGGCTAACGGGCAGACCTTCGAGACGCTGGGCAGCGTCGACAAGGCGTTCGAGCTCGCGGTGCTCCGCCTGCCGATGATGTTCTGGATGTACGCGGGCGAGACGAAGTGCGCCGGCGTGCCCACGCCCGCCGCGTCCTCCGACGAGTTGTACCGGTGGATCGACGGGGTCAGCCGGTTCGCGGTCTACACGGACAGCAGCGTCGAGTTCTTCCAGCCCTACTTCTACCAACTGGGCACCCAGCTCGGCTACATGCAGGTCGCGGCTCCGCACCTGACGGGTCTGCTGCGCTACCCGGGCATCCAGGAGGTGCGCAGCTACGTGCCTCGGGACATACCGCTGCGGTTCGAGCCGGGGGCGATGCGCGACATCGACCGCTGGGTGCGGTCGCGGAGCAGCAGGATTCTGTTCGTGTACGGCGAGAACGACCCGGTCCGCGCCGAGCCGTTCCGACTGGGCCCGGGCAGCCGTGACACGCAGATCCAGGTGGTCCCGCATGCGGGCCACGGCGTCACGATAGCCGCCCTCGCCCCGACGGACGCCGCTCGGGCGAGCGCCGCGCTGCGCAGGTGGGCCGGGGTCTGACCCGGGTCGGGCCGGGCACCGGACCCACCTGACGGGGCCGCGGTGACGTCAGGTCGCGTCGCGGAAGGGGCCCGCCACCTCGAAGGTCACGCCGGCTGCCGGGGAGTTGGAGGTGCCGCGTTGCGAGGAGAAGTACAGTCGTCGCCCGTCGGGGGAGAATGCCGGGCCGGTGATCTCGGAGCCGTCGTGGCCGGTGACCTGGAGGAAGGGCGCGACGGTCTCGTCCGGTGTGATCAGGCAGATCTGCATGTCGCCGCCGTCCTCGGCCACGAACAGGTCGCCGTTGGGCCGTCCGGTGATGTTGTCCACGCCGGTCAGGGGCGCGGACCCGGTGGGCACCAGGTCGTCGTCGTAGGCGATGTCCAGGATGCCCGCCGCCGCGTCGTACACCCATACGCGGTTGTCGCCCTTGGTGGTGAACCACACCCGCCCGTCCCGGTAGTGCGCGCCCTCGCCGCCCTTGAACCGGCGCGCCTCCGCGACCTGGTTGCGCGTACCGGTCAGCCAGTCGCCGGGCCGGGGCACGGTGCGCCACGTCACCGGCCCGGTCACCGGCGCGGCCGGGGCGCACAGCACGTCGAGGCGTCCGCGCGCGAGGTCGCCCCATGTGTCGGGGGTGAATCGGTAGAAGCAGCCGTCGGATTCGTCCTCGGTCAGGTAGATCACACGCCGGTCCGGGTCGGCCGCGGCGGCCTCGTGCTTGAAGCGCCCCATGGCGTCGCGCTTGACCGCCCCGGTCCGGCCGTACGGATCGGTTTCCCACACCCGCCCGAACGCGATCTCCTCGCACGAGAGCCAGGTGCCCCAGGGCGTGGCCCCGCCCGCGCAGTTCACGTTCGAGCCGCCGAGGATGGAATAGGCGCCGCCGATGCTCCCGTCCGCGGCGAAGCGCAGTGCGGATACCCCGCCGACCAGCGGGAGTTCGGAGTTGGAGACGTAGATCCATCCGTCCCCCTCGCGGAAACACGCACCGCCGTCGGGGGCGCCGTGCCACAGGTGCGTGGTGCCCGTGACCACCCGCCCGCTCTTCGCCACCACGCGCGAGGCGAACCCGGCGGGCAACCGCACCCCGTTGGCGTCCGGCGCCGACAGCGCGCCGTAGGGCCCGGTGCCCGGCTGCGCCGGCCCCGCGTGCGCGGCGGAGGCCCACAGTGAGCCGCCGAGCACCAGTCCGCCCGTGCCGACGGCGCTGCCCCGCAGGAATGTACGCCGGTCCATGTCGTACTCCCTTCCCAGCGGCGGCCCGAACCGCCGCAAGCGACCCCCGTGTTACCAATGGGTACGCTAGGACCGAAGCACCGTCGGAGGAATGCGCGCACGAGTGAAATCCCGGTGACGATCGGGCATGCGGGCCGTTCCGCGTCGGATCAGACCGGCTTGCGGCAGAGGATCTCGCCGTGCGGGACGGAGAACCACCCGTCCTCCTGCCTCCCCCACTCCCGCCAGGCCAGCGACACCGCGTGCAATTGCTCGGCCGTCGCGTGGCCGCCCTCGGTGGCGCGGTCGGCGTACGACGAGGCGAGCGTGCGGTCCGCCCACAGGCCGCTCCACCAGGCGCGTTCCTCCGCGTCGGCGTAGCACCAGGTGCTCGACGACGCGGTGATGTCGGAGCAACCGGCCTGCAGGGCCCAGGACTTGAGCCGCCGCCCGGCATCCGGCGCACCGCCGTTGGCGCGGGCCACCCGCAGATACAGATCCAGCCAGTCGTCCATCCCGGGCGTCGCCGGGAACCAGGCCATCGTGGGGTAGTCCGAGTCACGGGCGGCGATGATCCCGCCCGGCTTGGTGACCCGGTACATCTCGCGCAACGCCTGGACCGGGTCGCCCACGTGCTGGAGCACCTGGTGCGCGTGCACGACGCAGAAGCTGTCGTCCGGATAGTCCAGCGCGTGCACGTCCGCGACGGCGAACTCGACGTTTTCCACGCCCCGTTCGGCCGCCGTGGCCCGCGCCTGTACCAGGATCCCCGGCGCGTGGTCAACGCCGGTGACCCGGCCGTCGGGGACCAACGACGCCAGGTCGGCGGTGATCGTGCCCGGCCCGCAGCCGATGTCCAGGATCTGCATGTGCGGTTTGAGCGAATCGAGCAGATAGGCCGCCGAGTTGGCCGCGGTCCGCCAGGTGTGCGAACGCAACACGGACTCGTGGTGCCCATGCGTATAGACGGCGCTTTCCTTCGACATGACATCCCCTTCGCGTCCTGGAGCATGGCCCGACACCGCGACACGACGCCGCGATCCGGTACCGACACCGTACGCCCGCGTGTCGAATAATGAGACTCCCATCTCATATCATGGACGTCGAGCCTCCTCGCCTCGGGTGTTGGCGACGAACAGAGCGACCACCGCCGCACCGGCCAGCAGGAACGCGCCGACCAGGAGTGCTTTCCGGAAGCCCTCGGTGTAGGCGTCCGCCGCCGCGTCGCCGCCCGCCAGTCGCCGGCCGGTCTCCGACGTCGCGACGGCGGACAGGATCGCCAGGCCGAATGCGCCGCCGAGTTGTTGCGCCGTGTTCATCAGAGCCGCCGCCAGGCCCGCCTGATCGGCGGGGACCCCCGCATTGGCGGCGGTGGCGACGCCGACGAAGACGAAGCCGAGCCCGAAGGACATCACGACCAGGCCGGGCAGCAGGTCGGTGAGGTACGAGCCGTGCACCGGGATCCGGGAGAGCAACCCGATCCCGAGCGACGCGATGAGCGCACCGACCACGATCAGCGGCCGGGTACCGACCCGGGCGAGCAGCGGCTGCGCCAGTCCGGCGGCGATCCCCACGCCGACGGTGACCGGCAGGAAGGCGGATCCGGCCTTGATCTCGGAGTAGCCCAGCACCTCCTGGGTGTACAGGGTGAGGAAGAAGAACATCCCGATGAAGCCGGACATGGCCACCAGTTGCGTCACGTTCGCCGCCGCGAGGCCCTTCACCCGGAAGATGCCCAACGGCATCAGCGGGTTGCGGCCGACCGCCTCGTTGGCCACGAAGGCCAGCAACAGGCCGCCCGCGACCCCCAGTTCGACGATCGTGCGGGAGGACCCCCAGCCCTGATCGGGCGCCTGCACCAGGCCGTGGACCAGCAACACCAGCCCACCGGTGGCCAATACGGTGCCGAGGAAGTCGAAGCCGCGCGTCGAGACCCGATGCCGGTCGTCCGGGAGCAGTCGCGGGATGGCGGGCAGGACCAGGGCGCAGACCGGCAGATTGACGAACATGACCCAGCGCCAACCGGGCCCCTCGGTGAGCACCCCGCCCAGGAACACACCGACGGCGGAGGCGAATGCCCCGGTGCCCGCCCAGGCGGCGAGCGCCTTGTTGCGATCCGGGCCTGCGCCGAACGAGGTGGTCAGGATCGACAACGCGGCGGGCAACATCATCGACGCGCCCACGCCCTGGGCGAGCCGGGCACCGATCAACACCGCCGAGCTCTGGGCCAGTCCGCCGATCAGGGAGGCGACGGCGAACACGACGGTGCCGGCGATCAACACCCGACGGCGCCCGATCAGGTCGGCGGCGCGCCCGCCGAGGAGCATCAGACCGCCGTAGGTGATCAGGTAGCCGGACGGCACCCATTGCAGACCCTGGTTGCTCAGGCCGAGGTCGCGCTGGATGCTGGGCAGCGCGATGTTGACGATGGACGCGTCGACGAAGTCGAGGAAGGCCACCGCACACAGCAGGACGAGGGTGAGCCTGCCCCGTGGGGTGGCCAGGAACGAGGCATCGGCGGCCGGATGCGCCGGCTCCGGCGAGTCGGTCGGATCGGTCGGATCGGTCAGATCGGTCGAGGTGAAGGTGCCGGTGGACATGGTCGCTCCCGAAGAGATGCGGGCGTGCGGGCATGGGGCGGCGCCGGCCGGCGCGGCCCGAGGTGGGGTCGGATGGTGCTGGGTGCGGTCGTCCGCACGTGGGCGTATTCGGTGGGTCAGCCCTCGGTGTCCCCGGGGCGCCCGTGGGTGTCGTCGTCGGCCGACGCCCCGTGCGGGATCCGGGTGAAGTCGGGGTAGTCGACGGAATCGGCGTCGTCCACGACGTCGAGCGCGGCGCCCCGGAGCTTCTCGGGGTCGGCGATCACGTCGATCCGCACGATTCGGCCGCCCGCCACGGTGAAGCCCGCGATGCCGCTGGGCTGCCGAGGGTTGCCCACCAGGCGTCCCGGGCCGCCGTTGACCACGACCGGGCGCGAATAGGGCAGGAAGAACGGGGCCGACGCGAGCATGTGCCGCGCCACCTTTTCGGCGCCCACCAGGGCGGACGAGGCGGAGTGCCGGCTCGCGCCCAGGTCGATCCGGAAGGAGACGTCCGGATCCAGGGCGGTCATCAGCGCGTCGAAGTCACCCTGCTGCGCGGCGGCCAGGAACGCGTCCACGATCCGGCGTTGCCGCTTGAGGTCGCCCTCCGGCTGGGGCGCGGACTGCACGCGCCGGCGCGCCCGGCTGGCCAACTGCCGGGCCGCCGCCGGGCTGCGGTCGACGATCGGGCCGACCTCGTCGAAGGGCATGCCGAACACGTCGTGCAGCACGAAGGCCAGGCGCTCGGCCGGGTTGAGCGTCTCCAGCACGATCAGCAGCGCGAGACCGATCGCTTCGGCCTCGATGCTCTTTCCTTCGGGGTCGTCCGCGTGCGCATCGGCCGCGCGCACGATCGGCTCCGGCAACCACGTGCCCGGATACTCCTCGCGGCGCAGCCGTCGGGCGCGCAACATGTCGAGGCAGATCCGCCCGACGACCGTGGTCAGCCAGGCCCGCAGGTCGCGGATGTCCGCGTGCTCGTTGCGCGATACCCGCAACCAGGTCTCCTGGATCGCGTCGTCGGCGTCGGTGCGCGAACCGAGGATGCCGTACGCGACGGACCGCAGGTGCGGGCGCAGCTCCTCGAACTGATCGGCCGGCCACGATACGCGCGGCGTGGGCACCGGCCCGGGTTCGTTGTCCATGCGATGTAGACGAACGCCGACCCGAATGTGTGACGCGGCCGGGGCGATCCGTCGGCGGGAAATCGAAAACCGCACCCACCACACGATCCGACCCACTCGGCAAATGCCCAAGCCGCCAGGTCTTTCCGGGCTCTTCCACCCACTCGCCGCGAGTCCGCGAGTCCGCGCGCTCACGTGCTCACGCGCTCACGTGCCGCCGCCCCCGGACGGTGCGCCGTCACCGGGCCCGGCGGCACGCCGGCGGTCACGGCCTGCTCTCGCCGGCCCGACGGCCGAGGCGATCGACCACTCGGGACGCCCTCGGCTCACCGAGGCCGTCACCGCGTCGATCCTGCCCCACCGCCGGGCCGACGGCTCGTACTCGCCGGCCGGCGCCTGCCCCTACCACGTCGCGAGCCCCCGGGCAGGCGCGGCCGGCGGTGTCACTTGCGGTTGAGACGCAGGGACATCGGGTCGATGCCGGCGCCGTCGATCGTGAAGCCGGCGTCATGGGTGACGAAGTACGGAGACAGCGAGTCGGCGAACGTCACCACGTCGACGCGCTTGACCAACTCGGCCTCGGCCGCCGTCCATTCGGCGCAACCGGCGACATCCGGCTTGGCCATCGCAAGGGCCACCTGGCGCTTGTACTCCGGGTTGTCGATGGAGCCGAAGTTGATCCCGTCGGGTGCCGCCGGACCGCTGAAGAAGGGGACGAGCTGGTCGGGCTGGGTGAGCGTGAGCGGCGTCCAGGAGATGTCCCACTGGCCGGAGGCCAGCACCTCGCCCGTCGTGCCGTTGGTGAGCGGCTTGCGGGTGACCTTCACTCCGAAGGACTTCCACTGTTCGATCGCCAACTCGATGGCGGACAGGAGTTGCGAACCCGCGGTGGTGGGGTGGGGCAGCACGATCGACAGTTGTTTGCCGTCCTTGCTCCAGTGGCCACCCGACTTCTTCCAGCCGGCGGCCCGCAGCGTCTCCGCCGCGCGCGCCGGGTCGTGCGGTGGGGTGTTCGCGCTGACGGCGTCGGCCTGACAGGGCGGCAACATGGTGGTGGCGACCCTGGCCGGCGCCGCTCCCTTGCCGCCGGTGGCCACCGCCCCCAACTGCTTGAGGTCGAGCGCGGCGATCAGTGCCCACCGCACCTGCGGATCGGCGGTGACGTGTCCGGACGCCTCGTTCATCAAGAGCATGCCGAACGGGTCGCGCTGGATCTCGTGCTTGAGGCCGGCCGCCGTCAACCGGATGCGATCGGCACCGTTCACGGGGGCGATGTCGAGTTGCTTGGCCAGGAGCAGATTGGCCCTGGTGGACTCGCTGGCGATGACCTTGAAGACCAACCGCTCGGGCAGGTCGGTGGAGCGGGAGTTGTCCGGGCCCCAGACGTAGTCGGGTCGTTTGGTGTAGGTGAAATGGTCGCCCGTCGCGGCCTCGGTGAGTCGGTAGGGCCCGGTGCCGTCGGTGGCGTGGGTGAGCAAATCGGGTGTCGCCAGGCCCGAGGGGCAGACCAGCGGCAACCCCGTGGTGCCACGCAGCAGGAACGGGGTGGCCTCGGGGGTGCGCAGCGTCAGCGTGTTGGTGGCGTCGTCGGCGGTGGCGACGGTTCCGGGGGCCACCGTCAGGCCGTACTGCGGCGAGGTGTTCTTCGGGTCGACGATGTAGTTGTACTGGGCCGCGACGGCGGACGCGGTGAGCGGTTTGCCGTCGGCGCAGGTCACGTCGCGCCTGAGGGTGAAGGTCGCGGAGAGGGTGTCGGCCGTCCACTTCTCGGCGACGCCGGAGACGATCCTGCCGTCGGGTGCGACGTTCACCAGCGAGTCGTAGGAGAACCGGGACAGCAGCGACGTGATCTTGGAGAGCGAGGTGAGCGGCGACAGGTTGCCGGGATCGTCGGTGATCCCGATGGTGAGCGTGTCGCTTCCGCCCGCACTCGAACTGCCGGTACCGCCGCACCCGGTGGCGAGCAGCCCCAGCGCGACCGCAGCCGCGGCCGCACGCGCGCCGCCGACCCTCGACGTGGTGCGGGGCAGCGTACGGGTGTCCCGACCCGCCGTCCGGACAGCGGACCCGACCGCAGCGGATCGTCCCATGCTGGATACCTCCTCGGAGAACGGCGCAGGTGCCGCAGAGGACGCTCACGGTAGGCAGCGCCCGAACCCCTCGTATCGTCCACCTGCACGAATAACGACCCTCGATTCCGTCCGAACCACCAACCCCAACCCCACCCCCCTCGGGGCACCCTTCTCGACATCCCTCACCACCGCGCATCCACCTGCCGGCACACGCCCCCGTGCGCGGTGTTCGGCCCCGCAGCCGGGGCCGCGTCGCGAGACGGCCCTGATCCGCCGAACACGGAGTCTTGCGGTAACCGATCGTGTCCGAACACACTCGGAGTGTCACACTTTCCTCCGAGGGCACGGAGGCCCGTCATGGGTGCGCACAACAAACCCCCGGCACCGCAACCCGATCCGCCGCAACCCGATCCCAAGCAGAAGCAGGACGGTGTGTTGCCGGGCATCGGACAACCGGGGCCGGGCCGGCGCAAGAAGGACAAGCCGTAGTGCGCGACAACGCCGCGATCGTGGGCGTCCTCGATGCCGAGGGCGCCTTCCCCGTCGCGTGGGTGCGCGAGGCCATGCTCGCCGTGCCCCGGGAGGCGTTTGCGCCCGATCCGGTGTGGTGTGCCGACGCGGGGTCGGGGCGGTATGCGCCGGTGGATCGCCAAACGGACCCGACGGGTTGGGCAGCGGTGGTGCGGCGGGCGGGACCGGTGGTGACCCAGGTCGACGACGGCGCGGGCGTGGGGGTTCTGGCGAGCAGCTCGCTGAGCGACTACCGCGCGGTGGCCTCCTTCCTCACCGAGCTCGATGTGCGGCCCGGCGACCGGGTGTTGGAGATCGGCACCGGGCCGGGCTGGACCGCCGCGCTGCTCGCCTGGCGGGTGGGCGGCGAGCGGGTCGTCTCGGTCGAGATCGACCCGGCGATCGCCCGGGCCGCGCGCGCCGCCCACGCGCGCATGGGGCTGTCGCCGACGATCCTGACCCGCGACGGCGCCCTGGGCGTACCCGAGGCGGGCACCTTCGACCGGGTGCACGCCACCGCCGCGTTCACCCGCAGGCTGCCCTACCCCTGGATCGCCCAGGCCCGCCCCGGCGCGGTGGTCGTCGCCCCGTGGTCGCCCGGCTTCGGCGCGGGCGCGCTCCTGCGCCTGGTCGTCGACGGCGACGGCACCGCGTCGGGGAGACTCGTGCGCAGCGTCGCGTTCATGGAACTGCGCGGCGAACGCGTCGACGACACCTTCGAGGCGATCCGCGCGGCGGAACCCGCCACCGGCGAGTCGGCGGTGGAGTGGGAGTTGGGCTCACTGCACGGGGACGGGAATTTCACCCACGCGGTCGCCCTCAAGCTGCCCGACGTGCGTTTGGAGACGTTCGGGGGCGGCACGGTGTGGCGACTGTGCGACGGTGCTCGCTCCTGGGCACTGGTCGACGACCGACCGGGCGTCGGGAAGGCCGTCCAGGGCGGACCGAGGCGGCTGTGGGACGAAGTCGACGCCGTGCTCGCCTGGCAGGACACCCATCGCATCCACGGCTACGACTTCGGCATCACGGTCGAACCCGACCGCCAATGGGGCTGGGCCGAACAACCGGACCGACGTTGGGAGATGTAGGGCCGGGTGGTGGTTTGCTCAGGCCCGGGCCGGGTCGTTCGGGGGCGTTGCCTCGGCTGCTCGGCGCAGCAGGAGTTCGGTTACCAGGGCCAGTGGGGGCCAGTTGAGGCGGCCGTGCCGGGTGACCGCGTAGGCGCGCAGCTCGACCTGGGGAAAGGTGAGCGGGAGCAGCCGCACGCCGGGTGGGACGGCGATGCCCTCGGGCAGCAGACCCACGCCGAGGCCGGCGACGATCATGCCCTGGACCAGGTCGAGGCTGTCCGCCTGGTGCGTGACGTGCGGGGTGAAGCCGACGAGCGAGGCGAGGGTACGGATCACCGTCTCGTCGGCGGTGTTGCGCGAGTTGACGATCCAGTCGTGGGTGGCGAAACGGGCGAACACCTCCGCCGTACGAGCCGCGTTCACCCCCGGCGCGCCCTCGCCGTCGGCGACGTGCGCGGGCACGCCCAGGCCCCATCGCGCGGTCCACAACGGTATGGCGCGCACCGTCGGGTCCTCGGGCGCCGGCGCCAGGTTGAAGTCGTAGGTCAGGGCCAGGTCGGTGCCGTCCTCGGCCAGGAGTTGCAACGCCTCGGCGGGTTCGTGCTCGCGGATCAGCACCCGGATGCGCGGATGGTCGGCGGCGAGGTCGGTGACCACGGGCAGCAGGTGGGCGCGGATGGCGGTGGCGAATCCGGCGATGCGCACGGTGCCGCTGGGCTCCGCGCCGGGCGCGAGGTCGTGATGCGCCTCCTCGACGGCGGCGAGGATGGTCACCGCGTGCTCCGCCAGTCGGCGGCCGGCCGGGGTGAGCCGCACCCGACGCCCGTGCGGCTCGATCAGGGTGGCTCCCATGTCGCGGCCCAGCGCGGCGATCTGCTGCGAGACGGTCGAGGTGCTGGTGCCCAGCACGTCCGCGACCGCGTGCATCGAGCCCAGTCGGGCCAGTTCCACCAGCACCTGTAAACGTCGGGTCTCCATGGTGCGATTGTCCACGATCCACGAACGATATGTTTCGGATCGGCACGTGGACACGAACGATGGCGAGGTCATGTACTGGAACACATGAGCACGCCGTCGGCACCACCCACCAGCCGCGAATTCCCTGGCCCGCGCCTGCCGGCAGCCGGCCTCCCGGACGCCGCGACCGGCGCCCTGATGGCGGTCGCGGCGATGTCCACCGTCCAGCTCGGCCTGGCGCTGTCGGTGCCGCTGATCGACCGACTCGGCGCACTGGGCACGGCCGGCCTGCGACTGGCGTGGGCGGGCCTGATCCTGCTGCTGCTGGTCCGACCGCGCCGCCGCGACTTCACCGGTCGGGACCTGTGGGCGTGCACGCTGTTGGGCGCGGTGAGCGGGGGGCTGATGTTGTTCTTCATGCTCGCCGTGGCACGCCTGCCGCTGGGCACCGCGAGTGCGCTGGAGTTCCTCGGCCCGCTGGCGGTGTCGCTGTACGGATCCGGCTCCGGACGCCGGCGCTGGACGGCCCTGGCCGCCCTGGGCGTCGTCCTGCTGACCGAACCGTGGCATGCCGGCACCGACCCCGTCGGCCTGGCCTTCGCGCTGGCGGCCGCGGTCTGCTGGGCCGCGTACATCCTGCTGACCCAACACGTCGGCGACCGGGTCACCGGCCTGAACGGGCTGGCCGTGTCGATGCCCGTGGCCGGGCTGGTCGCCATGCTCGTCGCCGCTCCCACCGGGCTGGGCGACGTGACCTGGTCGCTGTCGCTGATCATGCTGGGGCTGGCGGTGCTGAGCGCCGTGTTGCCGTTCAGCCTGGAATTCCTCGCGCTGCGCCGACTCAGCGCCTCCGCCTTCGGGACGCTGATGAGCCTGGAACCGGCCATCGCGCTGCTGATGGGCCTGGTCGTGCTCGACCAGGTCCCCGGTCCGATGCCCGCGGCCGGCGTCGTCTTCGTGGTGATCGCCGGCATCGCCGTCACCCGCACCGACACCCGCGCCGCCCCCGCGCCCACCCCGCCGGCGACCGCCGACCCGAACGAACTCGGCCCCGCCCAGGTCCGCTGACCAGGCCACCCGGCCCTGCCGCGGCCCGACCCCGGGTCGCGGGGGCCGAGCCGCCTGAACGGACCGCGGACGCGGCACGGCGGATCGCGGCGACCGGCGTGGAGTCGTACCCGGAGTCGGCGCTCGTGCCGACCGTCGCCGACCGCCGACTCAGCGGCGGGGGCGCCCTCGGGTCGCCTCGGCGTGGGCCTGTTCGAAGAAGGTCCGGCCGCCGGGGTAGGTCCAGGGAAGGTGGAAGCCCCGGTGGTCGGTCGCCTCGAACCGCGCCGCGAGTTCGGACCAGCGCTGGGACCTGGCCAACGCGTAGCCCAGCGCGCTGTGATCGGACAGGGCGCTGGGGTGTCGCGGCACTGCGTCGACGGGATAGCGGTCCAGGGCGGTGTCCAGGTCCGTCTGCCGGGCGGCGGCCCGCCAGAAGTCGGTGTCGTCGGTTTCCCCGTCCCAGTTCATCCGCAGCGCGTACTCGATGTGCGCCTCGACCAGCAGGATCACCAGCGGCGAGCCGTCCGGCGCGTCCGCCGCGGCCCGGCGCGCGAACGTGTACATGTCGGCGTGCGATCCGCGCCACTTCTCGCACAGATACTGCAACGCCGCGTCGTGACCGGCACGATGCGCCGGGTCGCGTTCGCACAGCGCGTCCCACCGGGCGTCGAACACGGCGCGCGAGACGCCGAGTCCGCGGCATACCCGCAACCACGAGACCCACGGGGTGGGATCGTCCGCGGCGGCCTCGGTCGCGAGCAGGCACGCGCGGTCCGCCTCGACCAACAGCTCGTGGAAATCCGCGAATTCGCGCCCGCTGGTGAGACTCGCCTGCTTCGCGCCGCGGGCGTTCCAGGCCGCGCGCACCGTCGCCGCGGCCATCACCACCAGCGGGTCCGGCGATTCGGGCCGCTCGACGCGCCAGGTCCACAACCACTCCGGGTGCAGCGCCGCGACCTCGCCCAGCGCGGTCACCGCGACCACCCGGCGGGCCCAGTCCCGCCCCACCCGCTCCAGCAACGCGGCGGCGGGCGCGAAGTCCCCGTCGCGCGGCAGCCCTTGCGCGATCGTGCGGACCTCGTCGTCGTCGAGCGCGGCGTCCCACACGAGCACCGGTGCCGACGCGGCCGAACGCGCCGAGGTGAATCGTCCCCAGAGTGACATGGGCATGGATCCTATGCGCCTTCCTGACCCATCGTCAGGGGGAAAAGCGGAAGCCCCGACCGACCCGCCGGCACGCCCTACCGGCTCTCGGCCTCGGCGCCCGCGGCCGCCCGCCACTCCGGCGACTCGTCCGACTGCGCCGGTCGTCGATCCCGGCCGAGCAGCCGGGCCGCGCAGTAGACCATCGCCGCGAACGCCGCGTCGGACAACAACATCAGGCCGATCGCGTAGGAGCCGGTGCCGCTGTAGACCGAACCCATGATCAGCGGCGGGACGAAGCCGCCCAGACCGCCCGCCGCGCCGACCAGTCCGGTGACCGTGCCGACCTTGTCCTTGGGCGTGAGGTTGGCGACCAGCGCGAACACCGCGCCGCTGCCCGCGCCGAGCATGCCCGCCATCACCAGGAAGGCGATCGTGCCCTGCGGCATCAACTCCGGGGCGAACGCCTGCCACACGGCCGCCACGCCGAGCACCGCGTAGCTCGCGATCAGCACCTTCGCCGGACCGATCCGGTCGGACACCGCGCCGCCGATCGGCCGACACAACACCGCGACCACGGTGAACCCGGCCGCGCGGGTGGACGCCGAGTCCTGGCTCAGCGCGTAGACCTCGCGCAGGTACGTCGGCAGGTACACGCCGAACGCGACGAACCCGCCGAAGGACACCGCGTACAACAGCGCCATCGGCAGCGTCGAGGGCTGCTTGAGCGCGGCGGTGAAGCGTGGCCCGAACAGCCGATCGGGCACGGTGCGCCCGGGCGCGTCGCGCACCACCGCGGCGGCGATCAGGCCGTAGCCGACCAACACGCAGGCGACCAGGTAGAACTGGAAGTTCGGGTCGTCCACCCAGCGCAACAACCGCGGCGTGAAGAACGCGGCGACCGCCGTACCGCCGGTGCCGATGCCGAAGATGCCGATCGCGGTGCCGCGTCGTTCCGGCGGGAACCAGGCGTTGACGTAGGGCACGCCGACCGCGAAGAAGCTGCCGCCGACACCGAGCACGAACCCGACCACCAACAACATCGCGAACGAGTCGAACACGCTCAGCGCCAGCACCGGCAACACGGTCAGGAAGCTGATCGTCGGCACCATCAGCCGCGCGCCGTAGCGGTCGGTCAGCGCGCCGGCCGGGATCCGCCCGAGCGCGCCGACCAGGACCGGCACGGCCACCAGGAACGACTGCTGGAACGAACTCAGCCCGAGGTCTTCCTTGTAGGAGGGACCCAGCGGGCTGATCAGGCCCCAGGCCCAGAAGTTGATCAGGATCCCGAAGGTGGCGACCGCGAGGTTGACCCACGCGGCACGGGGCACCCGGGCACCGGTCGTCCGAGTCGCCGGCCGAGTCTGCTCCACGTGTGATGGTCCCTTCGCGTGTTCTGCGCCCGGGTGGACGGACACGATGAGCTATGCACCCAAATCCCACCATCGAACCTTTACATATAGGACATTGACTCGTATTCAGGACATGGAGTCGTCGCCTCGAAGGGTCACCATGGACACCGGTTCGCCCCTGCCCGCAGACCCGCCGGCCGGCCCACCGCCCGCGGAGCCGGCGGTCGCCGGGCCGCCACCCGTCGATCCGCCGCCGGCTCCCGGTCTGGACGGCCCCGCGAGCGATCTGCTACTGCGCACCGGCCGCTTCTTCCGACGCAACGCGGTGGTCTCGCCGGACCTGCGCAGCCAATACCTCCGGGGCGGCCGACAGGGCGACGTCTTCTACCGCGAGCGCTGGAGCCACGACAAGGTCGTCGACTCCACCCACGGCGTCAACTGCACCGGCTCCTGCCGTTGGAAGGTCTACGTCAAGGACGGCGTGATCACCTGGGAGACCCAGGCCACCGACTACCCCTCGGTCGGACCCGATCGCCCCGAATACGAACCCCGCGGCTGCCCGCGCGGAGCCGCGTTCTCCTGGTACACCTACTCCCCCACCCGGGTGCGCTACCCGTATGTGCGCGGGGTGCTCCTGGAGATGTACCGCGAGGCCAAGGCACGCCTGCACGACCCGGTCCTGGCCTGGGCCGACGTGGTCGACGATCCCGAGCGCCGGCGCCGCTACCAGCGCGCCCGGGGCCGGGGCGGGCTGGTCCGGGCGACCTGGGAGGAGGCGGTCGAACTGGTCGCCGCCGCGCACGTGCACACGATCGGGCGGTACGGACCCGACCGGGTCGCCGGGTTCTCGCCGATCCCGGCCATGTCCATGGTCTCGCACGCCGCCGGCGCCCGGTTCATGAGCCTGATCGGCGCGCCGATGTTGTCCTTCTACGACTGGTACGCCGACCTGCCGGTGGCCTCGCCGCAGGTGTTCGGCGACCAGACCGACGTACCCGAATCGGGCGACTGGTGGGACGCGGCGTACCTGTTCATGTGGGGCTCCAACGTGCCCGTCACCCGCACCCCCGACGCGCACTGGATGGCCGAGGCGCGCTATCGCGGGCAGAAGGTGGTGGTGGTCGCGCCGGACTACGCGGACAACGCGAAGTTCGCCGACGAGTGGCTGCACCCGCACCCGGGTACCGACGCCGCGCTGGCCATGGCGATGGGCCACGTGATCCTCAAGGAGTGTTTCGTCGACCGCACGGTCGAGTTCTTCGACGGCTACGTCAAGCAGTTCACCGACCTGCCGTTCCTGGTCACCCTGACCGAACGCGCCGACGAACCGGGCGCGTACACCCCCGCCAAGTTCCTGCGCGCAGCCGATCTCGCCGAGACCGCGGCGGGGACGGGTGCCGAGCCGGGGACGGCGGGCACGGACCACGACGGCGCCGACTGGAAGACCGTGCTCCTCGACGACGACACCGATCGACCGGTCGTCCCCGGCGGCTCGATCGGCTTCCGCTGGACCGAATCCGGCCGGGGCCGCTGGAACCTGGACCTGGCCGGCGTCCGCCCCCGCCTCACCCTGCACCACGACCCGGCCGCGCACGGCGTCGAGGTGCTCCTGCCCCGCTTCGACACCGACGGGGGCAAGCACGGCCAGGGCTGCGGCGAGGTGCTGCGCCGGGGCGTGCCGGCTCGCCGACTGACCCCGGACGGGCCCCTGGTCACCACCGTGTTCGACCTGCTGCTGGCCCAGTACGGCGTGCCCAGGCCGGGGCTGCCGGGCAGTTGGCCGGCCGACTACCACGACGCGACCCAGCCGGGCACCCCCGCGTGGCAGGAGACACTCACCTCGGTGCCGGCCGCGCGCACCGTCCGGATCGCCCGCGAGTTCGCCGACACCGCCGAGCGCTCCAAGGGCCGCTGCATGATCCTGATGGGCGCGGGCACCAACCACTGGTTCCACTCCGAGACGATCTACCGCACCTTCCTGGCGCTGCTGCAACTCACCGGCTGCCAGGGCCGCAACGGCGGCGGCTGGGCGCACTACGTGGGTCAGGAGAAGTGTCGGCCGTCCACCGGCTGGGCCACGCTGGCGAGCGCCAACGACTGGTCCCGGCCGCCGCGGCAGATGATCGGCACGGCGTACTGGTACCTCAACACCGACCAGTGGCGCTACGACGGCTTCACCACCGACGTGCTGGCCTCGCCGCTGGGCGCGGGCGACCTGTCCGGGATGACCGCCGCGGACTGCCTGGCGACGTCGGCCCGGCTGGGCTGGATGCCCTCGTACCCCACCTTCGACCGCAACCCGCTGGACCTGGTCGACGAGGCCGACCGGGCCGGCGTCGACCCGGTCGAGCACACCGTCGAGGCCCTGCGCAGCGGCGAGTTGGGCTTCGCGTGCGAGGACCCCGACGCACCGCGCAACTGGCCGCGGGTGCTCACCGTGTGGCGCTCCAACCTGCTCGGCTCGTCCGCAAAGGGCGCCGAATACTTCACCAAACACCTGTTGGGCACCGACAGTTCGCTGCGCGCCGAGCAGGCGCCCGCCGGCTCCCGGCCGCGCGGCGTGCGCTGGCGGGAGCAGGCCCCCGAGGGCAAGCTCGACCTGCTGCTCTCGCTGGACTTCCGGATGACGTCCACGACGCTGCTGTCGGACGTGGTGCTGCCGGCCGCGACCTGGTACGAGAAGCACGACCTGTCCTCGACCGACATGCACCCGTTCGTGCACGCGTTCTCACCCGCGATCGACCCGCCCTGGCAGGCCCGTACCGACTTCGAGACGTTCCACGCGATCGCGGCGCGTTTCGGCGAGCTGGCCCGCGAACACCTGGGCACCCGGCGCGATCTGGTGGCCACCGCGCTCCAGCACGACACGCCGGGCGAGATCGCCCAGCCCGGCGGGGTCGCCCTGGACTGGCGGGCCGGCCAGTGTCCGCCGGTGCCGGGCCGGACCATGCCGAACCTGACCGTGGTCGAACGCGACTACCCGGCGGTCG
Source organism: Embleya sp. NPDC059213 (assembly GCF_042754445.1). Taxonomy (NCBI): domain Bacteria; kingdom Bacillati; phylum Actinomycetota; class Actinomycetes; order Kitasatosporales; family Streptomycetaceae; genus Embleya; species Embleya sp. NPDC059213. The sequence continues at coordinate 36,543 of NZ_JBHZAV010000023.1, read as the reverse complement.
CGGCCAAGATGGCCACGCTCGGGCCGCTCGCCGACACCCTGGGACTGCCGGTCAAGGGCATCACCTTCGACGTCGCCCGCGAGGTCGAGGACCTGGGCCGGCTCAACGGCACCGCCCGAGGTGGCGTCGCCGACGGTCGCCCGCTCCTGGACACCGCGGTGCGGGCCTGCGACGCGATCCTCGCGTTGTCCGGAACGACCAACGGCAGGCTGGCCGTCCAGGGATTTCGCACCCTGGAGAAGCGGACCGGACAGGCGATGGCGCACCTGGCCGCCGAACACGAGGGCAAGCGCATCGGCTACGCGGACACCCAGGCCCGGCCCGAGCCGGTGATCACCTCGCCGGAGTGGTCCGGCAGCGAGGCCGGCGGCCGGCGCTACACCGCGTTCACCCTCAACACCGAGCAGCTCAAGCCCTGGCACACCCTCACCGGCCGCCAACACTTCTTCCTCGACCACGACTGGATGCACGAACTGGGCGAGGCGTTGCCGGTCTACCGGCCGCCGCTGGACATGCACCGGCTGTTCGGCGAACCCCGCCCGGGCCCGGACGGCAACCACGAGGTGACCGTGCGCTACCTCACCCCGCACAACAAGTGGTCGATCCACTCCGAATACCAGGACAACCTGTTCATGCTCTCGCTGTCCCGCGGCGGCCAGAGCATCTGGCTGAGCACCGCCGACGCGCAGGCGATCGGGGTCCGCGACAACGACTGGATCGAGGCGGTCAACCGCAACGGTGTGGTCACCGCCCGCGCGGTGGTCTCGCACCGGATGCCCACCGGCACCGTCTACATGCACCACGCCCAGGACCGCACCGTGGGTGTACCCAAGGCGCAGAGCAGCGGCAGACGCGGCGGCATCCACAACACGCTCACCCGGGTACTGCTCAAACCCACCCATCTGATCGGCGGCTACGCGCAATTGAGCTGGGCCTTCAACTACCTGGGCCCGACCGGCAATCAACGCGACGAGGTCACCGTGATCCGCCGCCGCTCGCAGGACGTGGAGTACTGAGATGCGCGTGATGGCCCAGATCGCGATGGTGATGAACCTCGACAAGTGCATCGGCTGCCATACCTGTTCGGTCACCTGCAAACAGACCTGGACCAACCGCGGCGGCGTCGAGTACGTGTGGTTCAACAACGTCGAGACCCGCCCCGGCCAGGGCTACCCGCGCCGGTGGCAGGACCAGAAGGCGTGGCAGGGCGGCTGGCGGCTCAACCGGCGCGGCCGGCTGCAACTCGTCTCCGGCGGACGGCTGCACCGACTGTCCCGGATCTTCGCCAACCCCAGGCTGCCGACCATCGCGGACTACTACGAGCCGTGGACCTACGACTACCGCAACCTCACCGATGCCCCGCTCGGCGACGACATCCCGGTGGCCCGCCCCCGCTCGCTGCTCAGCGGCAAGCCGATGGAGATCACCTGGAGTTCCAACTGGGACGACAACCTGGGCGGCACCGCCGAACTCGGCCACCTGGACCCGATGGTGGTCAAGACCCGGGAGAAGGTCGCCGACAAGGTGCGCTTCGAGTTCGAGCAGACCTTCATGTTCTATCTGCCCCGGATCTGCGAACACTGCCTCAACCCCTCGTGTGTGTCCGCGTGTCCCTCGGGCGCGATGTACAAACGCGCCGAGGACGGCATCGTGCTGGTCGACCAGGACGACTGCCGCGGCTGGCGCATGTGTGTCACGGCCTGCCCGTACAAGAAGGTCTACTTCAACCACAAGACCGGCAAGGCCGAGAAGTGCACGATGTGTTACCCGCGGATCGAGGTGGGTCTGCCGACGGTGTGCTCGGAGACGTGCGTGGGCCGGTTGCGCTACCTCGGCGTGCTGCTCTACGACGCGGACGCCGTGCTCGCGGCCGCCTCCGTCGCGGACGAAAAGGACCTGTACCGGGCCCAGTTGGGTGTCTTCCTGGACCCCGCGGAACAGGCCGTGCGGCGGGCGGCCGAGGAGGCCGGCATCAGCCACGAGTGGATCGAGGCGGCCCGCCGCTCGCCGGTGCACGCGCTGATCGCCAAGTATCGGGTCGCGCTGCCCCTGCACCCGGAGTTCCGCACCATGCCGATGGTCTGGTACATCCCACCGCTGTCCCCGGTGGTCGACGCGCTGACCTCGACCGGCTTCGACGGCGAGGAGGCCGGCAACCTGTTCGGTGCGATCGACACCCTGCGGGTCCCGCTCGAATACCTCGCCGAACTGTTCACCGCCGGCGACACCGCACCGGTACGCGCCGCGCTGGAGCGACTCGCGGCCATGCGCTCCTACATGCGGGCGATCAACCTCGACGAGGAACCGGACGAGGCGGTGGCCGCCCTGGCCGGCCTGACCGGGACGCAGATCCGGGAGCTGTACCGGCTGTTGGCGATCGCCAAGTACGACGAGCGGTACGTGATTCCCAGCGCGGCGATCGGCGACGCGCGACGGCTGGAGGAATCCGCGCTGCCCGAGGGATGCAGCCTGGACTTCGAGGGCGGGCCGGGCATGGGCGGCTCCGGCCCGTTCGGCGAGGCGTCCGGCGCCCCGGTGCCGGTGAGCGTGGAGAATTTCCACGCCCTGCGCGACCGGGGCACCGCCGACCGACCCGCCGACACCTCCGGCCGCGGCGGGCGCGTCAACCTGCTCAACTGGGACGGCAACGGGCGGCCGGCGGGGCTGTTTCCCGAACGCGACCGGGCGGACGGCGACCCGGGGGGCCGCGAGCCGGGGGACGGCGCGCGATGAGGGCGCTCGGCGACCGCATTCGAACTCGGGGCCAGGCCCGGGTCGAGGCCCGGATTCGGGCCCGAACCGACGACCTGCACACCACGGCGGTGATCCGTCAGGCCGCCGCGTTGTGTCTGCACTATCCCGACGAGGGCTTTCACGCCCGGGTACCGCTGCTGCGGGCCGCGTTGGCCCGGGTTCCGGGTCCGGCGGCCGACCGGCTGACGGCCTTTCTGGACGACGTGTGCGCTCGGCCGCCGGCCGAGTTGGCCGCGCACTACGTGACCGTCTTCGACCTGCGCAACCGGCGCAGCCTGTACCTGAGTTGGTGGCGCGAGGGGGACACCCGGCGGCGCGGTGCGGCGCTGGTGAACTTCAAGCAGGTCTATCGCGAGCACGGTCTGGAGTTCATCGGCTCGGAACTTCCGGATTTCCTGCCCGCGGTGCTGGAGTTCGCCGCCACCGGCGGTCCCTCGGCCGCCGCGGCGGGCACCGCGCTGCTGTGCGAACACCGGCCCGGCATCGAGTTGTTGCGCTTCGCCCTGCTCGACGCGGACACGCCGTACGCGGGCGTGCTCGAAGCGGTGTGTGCGACGCTGCCCGGCGCCTCGCCCGGGGACCGCGCCCAGGCCCGCGCCCTGGCCCGAACCGGACCGCCGCGCGAGGACGTGGGACTGGACAGCTATCGAGCCCCGGGAGTCGGCCGATGAACACCATGTTGTGGGCGGTACTGCCGTATCTGGCCCTGGTGGTCCTGGTCGGCGGGACCGTCTGGCGCCATCGCTACGACAAGTTCGGCTGGACCACCCGCTCGTCCCAGCTCTACGAGTCGCGCCTGCTGCGGATCGGCAGTCCGCTGTTCCACTACGGCCTGCTGTTCGTGGTCGCCGGTCACGTGGTGGGTCTGTTGATCCCGCAGTCGTGGACGGACGCGGTCGGCATCGGCGAACACACCTATCACGTCGCGGCCACCGCGCTGGGCCTGGCCGCCGCCCTGGCGACCATCGCCGGCATCGCGCTGCTGATCCGGCGCCGGCGCAGCACCGGGCCGGTCTTCCTGGCCACCACCCGCAACGACAAGCTGATGTACCTCTTCCTGGCCGGCACCATCCTCGCGGGCACCGCCGCCACCGTGTGGAACACGGTGGGCCCGCACGAACACAACTACCGCGAGACGATCGCCCCGTGGTTCCGCAGCCTGTCCTACCTTCGGCCGAAAACCGAGTCGATGGCCGCGGCACCGACCACCTACCAGGTCCACGTCGTGCTGGCGATGGTGTTGTTCGCGCTCTTCCCGTTCACCCGCCTCGTGCACGCCTTCAGCGCGCCGGTGGGCTACCTCTTCCGCCCCTACGTCGTCTACCGCACCCGCGACCCCCGGCCGGCGGGCACGTCCCGCCCGCGCCGCGGCTGGGAGCGGGTGGACCAGTGACGACCGGGCCCCGGCCGGTCGGGGTGGGCCATCGGCGGCGGGATCAGAACGAGCCGCCGGCGTCCCCGCCCCAGCCGCCTCCGGCGTCTCCGCCCCATCCACCGAAGCCGCCGCCGGCGTCGTTGCCGAACCCGCCGAAGCCGCCGTCGCCCATTTCCGACGCGCCCGCGTCGGCAGGGTAGCCCATGTTCATCGATGCGCCGAGCGTGGTCCCCGGCAGCAGGCCCGGCAACAACATGCCGCCGTACCAACCGGCGGCCCACGGACCGTAGGCGGGACCGGCCTCCCAGTAGGGGCGACGACCGCCGGGGCCCGGCACCTCGCGAATCTCCGGATCGAGACCGTCGTCCAGGCGCGCCGCGTCGGCGGCGCAGACCGGTACGTCGCGTTCGGCGCCGTCGGCCGGGGCCCAGCGCACGTCCCGCACCGAGGGCCCGTGCCGCGGGTCGAAGAAGCACGGCGGTCGGCGCTGCGGGAGCGGGGCACCCTCGCGTCGGGCCGCCAGGGCCGCGAGGGCGAATCGTCCGTCGTCCAGGGCCTCGCCGACCGCACGCACGTCCCCCGCTTCGCGGGCCGTCGCCAGCGCCGACTTCGCCCGCTCGTAGGCGTCCAGGGCGCTCGTCCAGTCCGCCCGCATCGCGTCGTCGGAGTCGGCCGCGCCCGGATCGAAGGCGGCCCGCTCCAGGGTCTCGCCGTAGGCGGTGATGTCCTCGTCGACCACGGGCCGCACCTGCTCCAGTTCCCGCCGCGCCCGCTCCGCCCGACGGGCGTTCGCCCGCCTGCGCACCAGCAGGATCGTGCCGGCCCCGGCGGCGATCACCACCGCGACCACCGCGAGGCCCGACCACGCCGAGGCACGCCCCTCGCGTGCGGGCGCCGAGCCCTGCCCCGCTTCGGCCACGGCTGCGTCGACGAAGGCGGTGAACAGACCCGGCCCGTCGCCCTGGTGCGCGGCCTGCGCGTCGCTCTTGAGCGTGGCGAGCCGCGCCCGGGACAGGACCGACGCGTCGGCCGCGGCGTCGAAGGTACGGCCCACGGCGATCGCGTACACACCCGGTCGCCCCACCTGCTCACGCAGACCCGACAACACCGCCGCCCGCGAACCGGCCGCCGCGAGCGGCGAATCGGCCGGCACCGCGACCACGAACACCGGCTTCCCGGAGGCCCGAATCCTGGCCCGCAACGCGTCGGCGGTGTCACCGGGCAGCACCTGCGCGGCCGCCGGAACGGTGTACACGGGGTCACTCCGCAGCGCGTCCGCGATCGCCCCGATCCCGCCGCCCGACGCCGCCTGCGCCGACACCGGCGCCGACAGGACCGTCAGCAGGGCAGCCAGGAGCGTCGCCACGACGCCGCCCGCCGCCCACCCCGACCGGCGCCTGCGACGACATACACCTTTTGCCATGATTTAAGGCTACTGCCGTCGGCCGAGGCACCCGGAAGCCCCGAGGCCGCCCCGTGTCACCCCCGGGCGCGGAGCGTGCCCACGGGAAGGTCCAGGAGGCGCTCGGCCGTGGTGATGGTCATGTCGCGCAGGGCGGGGTGGTCGAACGGCACGTCGTCGTTGGTGTAGGCACCCAGGCCGTCGATGTTGACGAGGATGTGCAGGGCCACGCCGAGTGGGTCCTCGGTGGTGAACTCGCCCCGGCGTACCCCCTCGTCGATCAGGGTGGCGAGGGCGTCGCGGGTGAGTTCCTCCTGGGCCCGGACGGCCGCCCGCAGGCCGGTCTTGAACCGACTGACGTGGCGTGCGTTGAGCCAGAGGCGGCTGAGGTCGGCATAGTCGCCGTCGGTCAGGCGGGTGAGGAAGCGGGCGAGTCGGTCGATCGGGGCGAGCCCGGCCTCCTCGCCCGGCAGCAGCGACACACGCTCCTTGGTCGCGGCGTGCGTGAACGACTCGCTCACCAGGTCGTCGGCGGCCGGGAAGTAGTGGCCGATGAGCCCGGGGCGCACGCCCAGCTCGTCGGCGACGCGACGCAGGGTGATGCGTTCGAGTCCCTCTTCGAGAGCGATGCGCGCGGCGATCCGCACGATCTCGGCGCGCCGCTCCTCGGGAGGCTTGCGAATCCGCGTCGGCGGGGGGCTTGACGTCATATCGACCACCCTATTGGATGTGTGGCCAATACCCCATTGGCCACGCGACCAATAGCAGTGGCTGCCAGAGGTGTGCCCCCCGAGAGGTCTCGACGTATGAACCACGCACTCCCAGCGCCGCCGCCCGACGCATCCGCCACCGATCAGGTCGGCCGCCCCGAGACCCGAGGCATCGCTCAGGTCCCCGAGGCCGAGCGCCACGGGCGACCGCGCGAACTCTTCGCCGTCTGGGCCGCCCCGAACGTCAGCTACCTGAGCTTCGTCGTCGGCGCGACGCTGATCCTGATGGGGCTCTCGCTGCCCCAGGCCATCGGCGTCACGCTGGTCGCCAACCTGCTGTGGATCTGTACGGGCGTGCTCGCGGTGAGCGGCCCGGCGGCCGGTACCAGCGGATCGGTCGTCTCGCGCGCCGTATACGGCGTAGTGGGCAACCGGGTCGTCCTGGTCCTCACCGGATGGCTGATCGCCTCCGCGTATCTGGCCCTGAACTGGTCGGCCGCGTCCGTCGCCGGCATCGGCCTCGCCAAGCGAGTCGGCCTCCCCGACAACTCGACCGTCGAGGCGGTGATCGTCTGCACGATCGCCGCCGGCACCCTGCTCATCGCGATCTTCGGCCACGCCACGATCGTGCGCCTGTACGCCGCTCTCAGCGCGTTCCTCACCGTCGTCTTCGTCGTGGTGACCGGCTACGTCCTGGCCCACACCGACTGGTCCTACACCCCCGCCGAACCGCTGCACGGCGTCGCCCTGTTCGGCACCCTCACCGCGGCCTTCACCATCGTGGCCTCCACGCCCCTGTCCTACAGCAACAGCCCGGACCTGGCCCGCTACCTCCCGCGCGATGCCAACCCCGTCGCCATCGCCGGCTGGACCGCCCTGGGCGCGTACCTGCCCAGCGTCGTCTTCACGAGCGTCGGCGCCCTCGCCGCCACCGCCCTGGACATGAGCGACCCCCAGCGCGCGCTGGAGAGCATCCTCCCGGGCTGGTTCATCCCCCTGTTCGTCATCGCCGTCGTCGCCAACACCATGGCCAACAACGGCATGACCGCGTACAGCGCCGGCCTGGCCATCCAGTCCGTCGGCGTGCGCCTGGCCCGGGTCCCGGCCGTCCTGATCATCGGCGTCCTGGGCACCACCATGACGCTCTTCGCGACCCTGGTCTTCGACTTCCTCACCAGCGTCAACACGATGCTCGAACTCGTGGTGGTGGTCACCGGTCCGGCCATGGCGGTGGCCGTGACCGACCTGCTGCTGCGCCGCAACCGCTACGACGGCGCCGCCCTGCTCGCCGAACGACGCGACGGCCCGTTCTGGTACACCGGCGGCGTGCACCCCGCCGGCGTCCTGGCCATCGTCGGCGGCGGCCTCATCGCCGCGACGAGCGTGACCACGACCTTCTGGACCGGCCCCCTCGCCGCCGCCGCAGGCGATCTCGACCTGGCCATTCCGGGCGGGATGCTCGGCGCCGCGGCCATCTACCGGGGCGTGGCCCGCGCCCAGGGATCGATCCCGCGCGGATGAACCGCACCCCGGGCAACCGGGCCGGCTCCGCAGCCGACCGAACCGCGAACACCCCGACCAAGAAAGGGAACCGACCCGTGCACGCCGACGTCATTGTGCTCGCCCGACACGTCGAACACCTCCGCACCGACGCCGATCCGAAGGCGGACGCCGACCCGGACCCGCGCGCGAACGCCGTGGCGATCCGGGCCGGCCGCATCCTCGCCGTCGGCGACACCGGCACCGTCGCCGCACTGCGCGGCCCCGCCACCGTCGTGCACGAGTTCCCGAACGCCACCATCCTGCCCGGCCTGGTCGACGTGCACGCCCACCCCGTGTGGGGATCCATCTCGATCGGCGGCGGTGTCGACCTGTCCGGCGCCCACACCCTCGACCGGGTCTGCGAACTCCTCGCCGCGGCCGTCGCCATGCAACCGCACGACGCGTGGATCACCGGATACGACCTCGACGTCAACGCCTTCCCCGGCGAGCCGAACGGCGCGGTGCTCGGGGAACGCCTCCCCGGCCGCGCCGTCTCGCTGATGACCCGCGACGCGCACGCGCTCGTGGTGAGCCCGCGCGTCGTGGAACTCGTCGGCCTCACCGGCCACGAGACGTTCACCGACGCCTCCTCGATCGAGGTCGGCCCCGACGGCCGCCCCACCGGATACGTGGTCGAACTCCAGGCGATGGACCTGGTGTTCGCGCACTACCCCGACGTGCCCGTGGACACCGCCGCCGAGTACGTCGGCCGCGAGCTCGAACGCCTGGCCCGGGGCGGCCTCACCGGCCTGCACGCCCTGGACTTCGCCGACCCCTCGGAAGCCGTCTATCGACACCTGGAAGAACACGGCGACCTGCCGGTACGCATCCGCTGCTCCCCCTTGGTGGCCGCCGACTCCGGCCCGGACGCCTGGCAACATGTGGTCGGGCTGCAGGGCCTGCACGGCCGGCGCTGGCATGTCGAGGGGGTGAAGTTCATGCTCGACGGAACCGCGGACAACGGCACGGCCTGGTTCGAACACCCGGACACCCACGGCGAGAACTGCGAACCGCTGTGGCGCGACGTGGACGCCTACCGGGCCGCGATGCGGTTCTTCGTCGAGCACGGCATCCCCACCGCCACCCACGCGATCGGCGACCGGGCGGTGCGCTTCGCGCTGGACGTCATCGAGGAGATCGGACCGGTCCCCCGAGCCCCGCACCGCATCGAACACGTCGAGTCCATCCCCGACGACCTGCTCGGCCGGTTCGCCGAACTCGACGTGGTGGCAAGCCTGCAACCCGCGCACGGCACCCGACACACCCGCGGCGACGGCACCGACAACTGGTCGCGGCGGATCGGCCCGAACCGCGCCGCGCACGGCTGGCGCACCCGCGACCTGGTGGACCACCGCGCCGTCGTGGCACTGGGCTCCGACTGGCCGATCGGCCCGGGCGACCCGCGGGTGGGCCTGGCCGACTGCCAACTGCGCCGCCCGGTCGAGGAACCGGAGACCAGGCCCGTACAGCCGGAGCAGGCGCTCACCGCTCGTGAGGCGTACACCGGCATGACGCTCGCCGCCGCCCACGCCGGCGGCGCTCGCGATCGACTCGGCCGGATCGCCCCGGGTTACCTCGCCGACCTCACCGTGCTGGCCGCGAACCCGCTCGACCTCACTCCCGAGGCCCAGGCCGACAATCCCGTACTCGCCACCGTCGTCGACGGCGACGTACTCCTGCACACCGACCTCGCCGAGGAGCGCCCGTGACCGTCGCAGCCGACCCCCGCCCCGGACCGCGCCCGCATGTCACCGTCGCCGACACCGACCCGCGCAACCGCGGTATCGCCCGCGGGCAGGCCCTGCGCGCGGGCATCCACGGCGCGATCGAGATCTACGACCGGCTGTTCGCCCTCGGCGGCATCGGTGCCACCCGGGTGCGCGACGACGCCGAGCGTGCCCTCGACGCGATCGACGCATTCCGCCCCGGCGTTCGCGCCGAGATCGAGGGCGTCGCGCACGGCGCACACGTGCCGCCGTGGCGCGTCGCGGCCCTGAACGCACGCACCGAGATCCTCGCCCGCAGCACGACGGTGCCCCCGGGCGAATGCACCACGCTGGTGCGCCGGTTGGGCTCCGCCGACTCCCCCGCCGCCCGCACCTTCGGCATCCAGACCTGGGACTGGCACGTCGAACTCGCCGACCACTGGCACACGTTCGCCTCGCGCGGCGGCAGGCACCACGTGGTCGGCCTGACCGAACACGGCATCCTCGCCAAGATCGGCATCAACAGCGCCGGCCTGGCCCTGCACTTCAACATCCTCGGGCACGTCCGCGACGGCGTCGGCGGCATCCCCATGCACGTACTCGCGGCGATCGTCCTCGAAGAGGCCGCCGACGTCGCCGAGGCACGCGAGATCGTCCGCAGCGCGCCGATCGCCTCCTCGGGATCGTTCGCGCTCTTCGACCCGGACCGGGCGGTGCTCCTGGACCTGAGTCCCGCCGGCGTCTTCCCGATCGAACCGGACGACGGCGTGCTGTTGCGCACCAACCACTTCCTCACCCCGATCCCCGCGGCGAACGAGAAGACCTGGCTCTACCAACCCGACTCGATCGAACGCCACGACTTCGTCCGCGCCCGGCTCACCCGGCGGGGTGCGCCGAACACGCCCGACGAACTGGTGGGCCACCTGATCACCGGTGCCGGCGAACCGCCCGTGACCTGCGTCCCCGACCCGGACATGCCGCTCGGCCAACGCTGGGCCACGCTGGCCACCGTCGTCCTCGAACCCGCCGGCCGCACCGCGCGCGTCCTCGACGGCACACCCGCCGACGCCGCTTCCCGGACCTGGCGCACGCTCACGGCGTGACGTCCCCTCGCCCGGGGCGCCCGCGGGCGTCCCGGGTCAGCGGGGGCGCATGCGGGCGGCGAGCATCGCGATGTCGTCCTCGCCCGTCTGGGGAGCCAAGCCGAGCAGGACCGCGTCGAGGAGGTCCTCCAGAGCGCCGGCCGTGGGTGGGCGCAGGGCCGCGAGACCGGCGAGCGAATCGTCGATGTCCCGGTCCCGGCGCTCGACCAGGCCATCGGTGTACAGCAGCAGGGTCTCGTCGGGCAGCAGCGCACGGGTGGCCTGTTCGTAGCCGCCGACACCGGTGCCCAGGGGCGGGCCGGTGGGGATCTCGACGAGTTCGACGGGCCGGCCGGCGGCGATCAGCGCCGGGGGCAGGTGGCCGGCGCTGGAGAACGTCCAGCGCCGGCGCCCGGGGTCGGCCAGCGCGAGCAGGCACGTGGCGGGGCGGGCCGACTTCTTCTCGTCGATCAGTGCGTCGAGTCGGCGCAGGATCCGGTGCGGGGGCAGGTCCATCGCCGCGACCTGGCGCAGCGTGGAGCGGTAGTTGCTCATGTCGACGGCGGCCTCGATGCCGTGTCCCATCACGTCGCCCATCACCAGGAGGGTGCGGCCGAAGGACAGCCGTACCACCTCGTACCAGTCGCCGCCGACCACCGAGGTGCTTCCGGACGGCAGATAGCAAAAGGCCACGTCGAGGTTGGGGTGGGGTGCACCGGGTTCGGTCAGGAGTGCCCGCTGCAGCTCCACCGCGATGCCCTGGGCCTGCGTGTAGCGGCGCGCGTTGTCGATGGCGACCGCGGCGCGGGCGGCCAGGTCCTGCACGAGGCGGATCACCTCGGCGGTGAAGTCGTGGGCGGAATCCGGGGCTCGGGCGAGCAGCAGGACGCCGACGATGCGGCCGTGCGCCATCAGCGGGACGGCGAGGGTGGTGTCGATGCCGGCGGCGCGCAGCGCGGTCGCGGTATCGGCAGGGTCGTTCGACGCGGGGCCGGCGGGCCCGGGCGTCGTCACCGGCACGCGGGTGTGCAGGCTTTGTCCGACCGCGGACTCCGCCCCGTGTCGTACGGACGCGCCCGGCGGGGCGAGCGAGGGGAGCCGGGTACGCAGGCCCGGGACGCAGGCCAGGGCGGCTCGACGCAGCCGTGCCCGGCCGGGCGGGAGCACGTCGGCGGGCCCGGCGGCATCGGGCGGGACGAGGTCGACGATGGCCAGGTCGGCCATCGCGGATACCACGAACTCGGCCAGTTCGGCGCAGGTGGTGTCGATGTCCAGGGTGCTGCCGATCCGCGTCGTGGCGGCGTCCAACAGGGCCAGACGGCGGTGGGCCGGGTCGGCTTCGGTCACGGCGGCGACGATACCGGTGGCACGGCCTCGGATGTCGACTAGCCATCGACATAAGCGGACAAAATGGGGCATGCGACCCATCGTATGCCGACCCGTTCCGGCCGATCGGCCACCGCCGATCCAGCGGGCCCGGTCGACACACCCGGCCCGATGAAGGCGGCGGCAGGGCATCGCGCCCCTGGCAACGGCAACGGTCGGCTCGGACCGGGAAGATCGTGGCGCGCCGGGGCCGAACCTCTGCGTCGGCGCCACGGTGACGCTCCCGGTCGGAGCCGAGGCACCGCACCACCGTTGCCTCACGCCCCTTCCCGGCGCACCGCGCGAACTACCGCCCGGAGCTGCCGCCTTCACCGATCGCGAGGGCGAACTCGCACACGCCGAGCGCCCTTTCACTCCCCCGCCGCCCCACGACTCACCCACGGGCGGCGGTGTCGGTGGCCGCGCTCAGGTCGTGGCGCGACGGGCCTGCCGCACCTCGTGGTGGACCGCCCAGGCGTCGCCGAGCGGGCCGAGGTGGCCGAGTTTGTCGGGGTTGCTCACCCCGCGGATGGTCCGGATCCGCCCGTCGACCACCTCGACGACCATCGTCTGCAGGATCCCGCCGTCCCGGTCCCGGATGATCACGCCCGGTTCGCCGTTGAGCTCCGCCGGCTCGAACCGTACGTCGACCCGAAGCAACCACGGACCGAACAGCCCCAGCAGCCGGGCCACCTTCTCCGCCCCCACCACGATCCTGGCCAGTTGCGGGGCCTTGCCGCCGCCGTCCCCGACCAGTTGCACATCCGCGGCCAGCAGATTCTGCAGCCCGCCCACGTCGCCGTCCTTCAGCGCGTCGAAGAACCGCGTCGCCAGCTCCCGCCGTTCCCCGCGGTCCGCCTCGAACCGCGGCCGCCCGGCCTGCATGTGCCGCCGGGCCCGCACCAACAGTTGCCGACAGGCCGCCTCGGAACGCCCCACCGCCGCGGCGACGTCCTCGAACCCGAAGGCGAAGACCTCCCGCAGGACGAACACCGCCCGCTCCAGCGGACTGAGCCGTTCCAGCAACACCAACGCCGCCATCGACACCGAGTCGGCCAGCTCCAGCGAGCGCGCCGGGTCCTGGTACGGATCGTTCAGCAGCGGCTCGGGAAACCACGGGCCGACGTACTCCTCCCGCCGCACCCGCGCGGAGCGCAACACGTCGATCGAGATCCGGGTCACCACCGCCGACAGGAAGGCCTTGGTCGACGTGGGCCGGGTCGCCGAACCGTCGAAGCGCAGCCAGGTCTCCTGCACCGCGTCCTCGGCCTCACCCACGCTGCCCAGGATCCGGTAGGCGATCGAGAACAGCAGCGGACGCAGTTCCTCGAAGTCCTCGACCTTGCTCACGCCGACTCCTCTTCTTCCCCACCGCCGTGCGACCCGTCGTACCTGCCGACGCGGGCGGTTTCCATGATCGACCGCGCCGTCGGCAGGTCACGGTAGCGCCCCCGGCCCGGGGCCGAGGCATCACTCCCGGCCCCGGGACTCGTGCTCCGCCCCGCGCTTTCAGTGCATCTGTCCGGGCTGATAGTCGCCGGCCGGCTGCCGGGTGATGATGTTCATCCGGTTCGCCAGGTTCATGAACGAGATCAGCAACACCAGCGCGACGAGCTGCTCCTCGTCGTAGTGCTTGGCGGCGCTCGCCCACACGTCGTCGCCGACACCGCCGGCCGCGTCCGCGACCCGGGTCCCCTCCTCGGCCAGCTCCAGTGCGGCCCGCTCGGCCTCGGTGAACACCGTCGCCTCCCGCCACGCCGCCACCAGGTTCAGCCGCAGCGCGGTTTCCCCGGCCGCGGCGGCGTCCTTGGTGTGCATGTCGATGCAGACGGCGCAGCCGTTGATCTGGCTCACCCGCAGCGACACCAACTCCAGTGTCGCGGCCGGCAGCGCCGAGTCCTTCATCGCCTTGCCCGCCGTCATCAGGTGCTTGAAGACCTTGCTGTCGGTCGCCCCGGCGAAGAAGTTCAGTCGCGCGTCCATGGTGTGCTCCCTCGTGGTCGTTCGCTGCCTACACACCCTTGAGACGAGGCGACCCGTTCCCCTGTGACACGGCCGAATGTGACCTGCGTCTCCCACCGACGGCGCACCCGCGGTCGGCGTGTTCACCCGTCTCCCCGGTGGGGATGCGGGCGGGGACGGGTCGGGCCATCATGAAGACCGCCCGAGGAGAAGGCGGCATATATCCATGATTGTTGCGGAAAACCTCACCAAGAAATACGGCACGAAGACGGCTGTGGACGACATCAGCTTCGAGGTTCACCCCGGACGGGTCACCGGGTTCCTCGGCCCCAACGGTGCGGGAAAGTCCACCACCATGCGGATGATCCTGGGCCTGGACCGGCCCACCGCCGGCCGGGTGACGGTGGACGGTCGGGCCTACCGGCACCTGGTCGCGCCGATGCTGGAGGTCGGGGCGCTGATCGACGCCAAGGCCCTGCACGGCGGCCGAACCGCCCGGGACCACCTGGTGGTCCTGGCCAAGTCGAATGGCATTCCGCTGTCCCGCGTGAACGAGGTGCTGGACACGGTCGGCCTCGCCTCCGTCGCCCGGAAACGCTCCGGCGGCTTTTCCCTGGGCATGGGTCAGCGCCTGGGCATCGCCGGCGCGCTGCTCGGCGACCCCCGGGTGCTGCTCTTCGACGAGCCCGTGAACGGGCTCGACCCCGAGGGGATCCTGTGGATCCGGAACCTGATGAAGCGCCTGGCGAGCGAGGGCCGCACGGTCTTCGTCTCCTCGCACCTGATGAACGAGATGGCCGTCACCGCCGACCATCTCCTGGTCATCGGGCGCGGCCGGATCCTGGCCGACACGGGCGTGGCGCAGTTCATCACGGAGAACTCGATCAGCCACGTGAAGGTGCGCTCGCCGCAGGCGGACCGGCTCGCCGAGCTCGCGAGGGCCGCGGGCTGGGAGGTGACCCGGGACCCGGCGGGTGCGCTGCTGGTCCAGGACGTGAGCACCGACCAGGTCGGTGACCTGGCCGGGCACAACGGGCTGTTCCTGCACGAGTTGGCGAAGGTCGAGGCTTCGCTGGAGGAGGCGTTCATGCGGCTCACCGCCGACAGCGTCGAGTACCACACCGGCGGCGCGCCCCGGGAGGCCGACCCGGCCGTCCCGGGTTGGGGTCCGCCGACCACCGCCGACCGGATCGGATGAGGCTGCCATGACGACGACCGTGCCCACCGCGCCCACCGCGGCCAAGCACCCACCGCGGCTGACCTTCGGCCGGATCCTGGACTCCGAGTGGGCCAAGATCACGACCGTGCGCTCGACCCTGTGGACGCTGCTCGCCCTGTTCGCGGTGAGCGTCCTGATCAGTTGGGGCATCGCCGCCCTGGCGGCGGGCGAGGTGGCCAAGGACGTGGCCGCGGGAAAGAAGAACGACGCCCCCGATCTGCTCACCGTGGGCGTCGCGTTCGGCCAGATCGCCGCGCTGGTGCTCGGGGTGATGTCGATGACGGCCGAGTACTCGACCGGCATGATCCGCACCAGTCTGACCGCGGTGCCCTGGCGCGCCTCGATGCTCGCCGCCAAGGCGTTGGTCCTGGCCCTGGTCCTGTTCGTGGTCGGGGCGGTCACCGGGTTCTGCTGCTACTTCCTGGCCAACCTGATGCTGGAGGCCAAGGACATCGGGGTCGACATCGGCGATCCCGGCGTGGTTCGGGCGCTGATCGGCACGGGTCTGTATCTGGCCGTGCTGGGCCTGTTCGGGATGGCGCTGGGCGTGCTGCTGCGGCATACCGCCGGCGCGATCACCCTGGGCATCGCGCTGATCTTCGTGGTCGGCGGCGTGGTGGGCCTGATCCCCGGCAAGACCGGCGACTGGATCGCCAAGCTGATGCCCGCCAACGCCGGCAGTCAGGTGATGTCTGTCCGGGCCGGGGACAAGATGTTGCAACCGTGGCCGGGCTTCGCGGTCTTCGTGGCCGAGACCCTGCTCCTGCTGCTCCTGGGCACGCTGTTGTTGGAGAAGCGCGACGCGTGATCGCCGCGACCGCGACCGGCCCGCCGACCGCGCGTTCCGCTCAGGACACGTCGGCCAGGAAGCCGGTCACGGTCGCGACGTACTGTTCGGGGTGCGTCGAGTGCGGGACGTGCCCGGCTCCGGTGAGCGTGGCCACCCGCGCGTGGGCGATCGCGTCGGCGAGCCTGTCGATGATCCCGGGGAACCACGGCGGACTCGCGGTGCCGTGACTCAGCAGCACCGGGGCGGTGAGGTCGGAGATCGCGGCGAGGTCGATCGAGGCCCAGCGCGGATCGTTCTGCTCGTCCAGGAACGTGGCGGCGTTGCCGATGAAGGTCTCGCGTACCGGATCGGGCAACCGTTCCCACATCCCGGGTCCGAGCGCGACCTCCTCGACGAACCGGTACGCCGCGCCTCGGTCGTCGCCCGCGCGCAGGCTCTCCGCCACCGCGTCGATCCGACCCTGCGTCTCGCGGATCAGCGGTGCGAGTTGCGGATCGCCCGCCACGATGTCGAGCAGCGGCGGCTCGTGCGCGACGAGACTGCGGAACAACTCGGGCCGGCGGGCGGCCGACCCCAGCGCCGTGGAGGCGCCGAAGGAGTTCCCGACCACGTGCGCGGGCGCCGGGTCGAGCCACTCCAGCAGCGCCGCCAGGTCGTCCTCGTCCTGGACGCGCGAGCCCGGACCGGCCGGGCCGGTGCTGCGGCCGTGGCCCCGGCGGTCGTAGGTCACCACACGGTAGGACTCGGCCAGCGCGGGAACGACCGGGCGCCACCCGTCGTGGTCGGTCCAGGAGCCGTGCACCAGCACGAGCGGCACACCGTCGCCCTCGACTTCGTAGTACAGGTCGGCGCCATTCACCCGGGCGTGCGGCATGCCGATTCTCCTCGCTCGATGCACCGATTTCACGTACCACCATCGACGAACCTTTGGCGGGGACACGGCATTCCCGTGCACCGACACCTTCCGCCGGGTTGCCCGCCTCCGTCGACGGGGTCGAGCGGGACCGGTGGCCCGGCCCGGCGCCGGCCGGCTCCGGCGGAGGTGGCGAGCCCGGGAGTCACACCACCCGGGTGGCTCGTAGCAGGCGCCATACCGCTGCCGGCCGGACCCGGTCCTGGAAGGCCAGGTACTCGGGTTCGCTCACGTGTGGGGCCCACTTGAGCTTGAACGCCTCCTGCGTGCGCGCCGGGTAGAGCCCACGCTTGGTCCCCTGTCGGATCGCCCACCCGAGCAGCGCGGACGCACCGGGCACCTCGTGCTCGTCGGCCAGCCCGACGAACGGCGCCAGGCCGAGATGCAGCCAGCCCGCGCCCTCCTCGGTGAAGCGGTTCAACGCCGTGAGGGTGATCAGTTCGTGGGTGCCGACGGGGGCCTGCGGGCGGCGGCGGGACAGGTCGCACAACCACCCGGGGCGACTGCCCCAGGCCGGCGCGTAGGTGATGTAGGCGACGATCTCGTCGCGGTGTCGGGCCAGGAACGTGCGGCGCAGCGGCCCGCCGATGCCGCCGTGTTCGCCGACCATGAAGGACAGTTGCCGTACCAGGCGCCCCTTGTCCCGGAGCCACTCGCGGTCGATCTGCTCCAGGGTGCGTCGATCGGGCAGCGCCTCGGCGCCCACCTCCGTGACGGTGACGCCCTCGCGTCGGGCCCGGGAGACGTTCTGCCGGACCTTGGCGAGGGGTTTGCCGCGCAGTGTGAAACGGGACAGGTCGACGCCGTAGGAGACCCCGAGCTGGTTGACCGCGAAGCCGCGATCGGCGTAGAGCGCGATGTCGTGCGACCGAAGCTGGACCGCCGTCAGTGCCTTGCGTCGGCCGGGGCCGCTGCCGAGCATGTGCAGGTACTCGTCCAGCAGGGCGCCTCGTTGCCCGGGCGCCGCGAAGGGGCCGCCGAACTGGATGTGCTGCCGCCGTCCCGGCAGATGGGCGACCAGGCCCGGGACGCCGCTCCCGTAGTAGTGCCGCGTCCGGGTGTTGACCGCCAGGAAGGCGCTCGGATGGTCGGCGTGGGCACGCAGCACCTCGATCGGGTTCCGCTCGCTCGACTCCGCCGCGGCGGCCCGCCTCGCCTCCTCCGGGCGACCGTCGGTCCGGGGTCGATGCTCGCCGATCGCGCCGCCCTGCTCCGGCAGCACACCGCTGCGGCCGTCGCTGTCCGTACCGTTTTCCCGGCGCCGGTCGATCCGGACGGAAGACGGCTCTTCTGTGCCGAAGGTCATGGCTTTCCTAAGCTGAGGCGGTCATTTCGCAAGGACAAACGAGCCGTTCGGACGTGCTGACACGCCCTCGCTCCGAAATCGCCGGGAGTTTCACTCGATTCGGAGTTCGTCGAGGTCGCACCGGTCACGGCGGATCGTGGTGGGTGGCCGAGGACGGGGCGATCGGGCGAACACGCGTCGAGCCGGACGCCGGTGGGCGGGATCCCTGGGGAATCCCGCCCACCGCCGTCGATCGTGCCCGGGTACCGCTACGGGCGATTCTCGACCGTGATCGCGTCGCCGTCCGAGTGCACCACGAGTTGGTGCCGGGTGTCCGGACGGTCGGACAACCAGGCGACCCGGTTCGCCACGTCCACCACGACCCGGGCCGGGTGTTCGCCGTGGGCTCGGGCCACGTGCTCACGCATCGCGACCTCCTCCGCGTGCAGCCGGGCCGGGGCCCCGGCCGGCAGGCCGTAGACGTAGGCCAGCCCGCCGGTCGGCCAGTCGGCCTGTTCCAGGACGGCCCGGTCCAGCCGGCTGGCCTCGCCGACCACCTGGGACAGGCTCATCTTCGGTGCGGCTCGGCGCTCCAGGAGGAACGCCCGCCGATCCGCGCCGGATTGCAGTTCCAGCACGCTCGGTGGCGAGACCATGCTGACGTTGCGGAACGCGGCACACAGCCGGTCCCCCGCCAGGACCTGGAAGTCGACGAACAACAGATCGCCCTCGGCTCCGGCCGGACGCGCCTCCACCCGCAGTTGCCCCTCGGTGGGGAACGGGGCGAAGAGGTCCATCCGGACCAGGCCGTGTGGATAGGGCACCACGTTGGGCCCGACCTGGGGGTAGGGCAGCCAGAACACCCGGTCGGCGATGATGTGCGTCGCCGCGTCGAGCAACCCCGGATGGGTGAAGGTACCGGGCACGGAGCCCCGTCGCGCGTCCAGGATTCCGACCGCGCCGGCGCTGCCGTAGCCGACCTCGGTGAGGTAGCGGAAGGCCGGGCCGTGCGGCAGGCGGTTGGTCAGGTACGGCAGTTCGGCCTGCCGGGCGTCCGTGAGCGGCGGCAACGGAGCGGGCGTGTCGGGTCGGTCGAACGTGATCGTCGCCTCGGCGACGAGTTCGAACCGGGACAACGCCTCGTTCCGGGCCGGCCGCCACATCAGCAGGCTGACGTGCACGTCCCGACCACGATCGGGCAACGGCTCGACCCGGGTGAGCAGTTTGGTCGGACTGACCACCGGGATCCAGCGCTGGAGGCGCAACTCCCGCAGTCCGGTGGCCTGTAGACCGGTGTAGGTACTGGCCGCCCGGAACAGGTGGTCCACAGTGCACATCATCGGCAACACCGGCAACGTCCAGGTGGGACAGTGGTCCAGCACCCACGGATCGCCGTCCGGGCTGACCACGAACTCGTGCTCGGCCGGGCCGGGTTGCGGCGTCGGGATCGGCGCGACGACCTCGGTGACCGGTGCGGCCGGTGCCGCCGGCAGGATCGGGCCGCCCGGCCCGCCTTGCCCGACCTGCGGGCTCGGCACCGGCGCGGTGTCGGCCGGACCCGCCGGCTCCGCCACGAGCGTGTGCGTCTCGGCCCGCTGCGGCTGTTGGAACAGGCCGGCGACGTCGAGCAACGCCCGGGTCGCCTGCCGCTGCACCTCCAGGAACAGCAGGTGGTTCTCATGCCGGGTGTTCAGGAACTGTAGGTGCGATCTGCCCACGACTCGCTGGTGGGCGCTGAGCGCGGTCGGTACGAGGGTGTCCTCGACCGGTACCGGCACGTCGATCGGGGCCGGCGCCGCCACCGGAGCCGGAGCCGGAGCCGGGACCGGCACCCGGGTCGCCACCGGCGCGGGCACCGCGATCTCGGCCGCCGGCACCGCGCGGGCCGCGGGCAGCGCCACGAGTTCCCGCGTCGGTCGCGCGTCCTGGAGCCGAAGCACCGTCCGGAGATCGAAGAAGGCGATGCTGGACAACCGCCGCGCGGGCGTCTGTCCGGCGGCCCGGCGGCCCAGGGTCGCCGAGCCCGTCGCGGCCGGAGCCGTATCCCCCGCGGTCAACAGGAGTTCGGCCGCCGACGCCCCGAGCGGGGAGACGGTCACCTTCGCCGTGGCCAACTCCGGCCGCGGCAGTGCCCGGGCGCCCACGACCGGCACGCTGCGGTGGTACAGCGCCACGGTCGCACACGCGACGCCGAGCAGGCCGGCGGCGCAGTGCGGGCGACCGAACAGACCGGCCGGATCCAGTTCGGCCGGCGCGTTCGACGACGACGGTTCGAGGTCGCCGACCACCAGGTCGACGGCGGTCGGCGCCGGGCCGGCGGCCCGGTCCTCGGCCTGCGGGTCGATCAGGGCGAGGATGGGATCGCCGTCCCGGCGGGCGTGGTCGAGGCGCTTCAGCGCCAGCACCACGGCCGCGTTGCCCTCGGCTCCGGGGAGTCCGAGGTCGCGTACCACCGCTCGGTGCACCACGGTGGAGGCGAGGTCGACCGCGCCCACCAGCGCCGCGTCGCTCGCCCCGCTGCCGATCGCGTCGACCGCCAGGTCGAGCGCGCGGATGCCGGAAGCCTCCTCCGCACAGACCGCGACGCTGGCGTCGGTCAGCCGCAGTTGCGCACTGATCCGGTTGGCGGCGATGTTGCCCAGGCCCCCGAGGGACCACGGCGGGCAGTTCAACGGGTCGGCGACGCGGTCCTCGGAGGACGCCTCCGCCGCCGCCGACCGGCGGGCCTCCAGCGTGGTGCGGTTGTGCCAGACGGAGAACTCGGCGTGCACGGTCGCGCTGCCGACGCCGACGAGCACCATGGTGCGCTCGTCGGGCAGTGTCACCGCGCGGGCGGCATCGCGGGCGGCCTCCAGGACCAACAGGTGTTCGCCGGAGGTCTGCAGCATGTCGTTGGGCGGCATCCGCAGGCCGTCCACCCGCAGTTCGACCGTACGCGGTGGCCGCAACCTGGGCTCACCGCCCAGCAGGGCCTCGACGAAGTCGCCGGTGGTGTCGCCGTCGCCGACGCGGGCGCCGAGGCCGACGATCGCCACCTGGTGCCGCCGCCGTCCGGCGGGGCCGGGCACGGCCACGCCGGGGAAGGAGGTGGCCGCCCGGTCGGCGGTGTTCCAGGCGTCCACGACCAGGTGTGCGTTGACCCCGCCGAAGCCGAAGCCGCTGACCGCGGCGCGCCGCAGCCCCCGCCACTCCTCCGGCCGGGCCAGCGGCCGCAGCGGTGTGCCGCGCATCGCCTCGTTGGCCTCGTCGGCACCCACCGTCGGCGGCAGCGTGCCGTGCTCCATCGCGCCCAGCACCTTGAGCAGGGCGGCGCCGGACGCGGCGGTGAGCGGATGGCCCAGGTTGCCCTTGACCGAACCGATCGGCAGATCCGTGCGTTCGCCGAAGATCCGGGCCGCGCAGCCCAGTTCCACGGTGTCCCCGACGGCGGTGCCGGTGGCGTGGCATTCCAGCAGGGACACCGTCTTGGGGTCGATCCCCGCGGCCTGGTAGGCCAGGCTCATCGCGCGTTGTTGCTGACCTCCGTCCGGGACGAGCATGCCGCCCCGGCCGCCGTCGTTGGTGGCGCCGATGCCGCGGATCACGCCCAGTACGGGCACGTCCGCGCTCAACGCGTCCTCCAACCGCATCAGCGCGACCATCGCGGTCCCCTCGGCGGGGACCAGGCCGTCGGCCTCCCGGTGGAAGGGCCGCGAGCGGGCGCTGGGGCTCAATGCCCCCAGCCGGCCCATGCCGTGGCTGATGATCTCGGGCGCGCCGCCGTTGAGCGCCCCGGCGACCATCAGGTCCGCCTGCCGGAAATGCAGCTTCCGGCAGGCGAGTTCGATCGCGTACAACACCGAGGCGCAGGCCGCTTCCAGGACCACCGCGCCCGCGCCCAGGGCGAAGGCGCGGGCCACGAGTTGTGCCGGGAGCCCGAAGCAGAACCGGCTCATCGGGATCGGCGCGTGCCGGCCGTGCCGGGGCCAACCGGCCCCGACCTCGGCAGGCTGGGAGCGCAGCCAGACGTCCTCGGCGTAGGCGACCATCGACGTGGTCGGACAGGAGATGTTGCCCAGCACCAGGCCGGTGCGTCGGTGCAGGCCGAGCCGATCGACCTCGGCGAGCGCCTGCCGGGTCGCGTGCACGACCCAGCGCACGGTCGGGTCGAGGCCGTTGAGCTGCTCGGCGTCGATGGCCAGGCCGGACGGGTCGAAGCGCTCCTCGAACCCGGTGACGTGGCCGAATACGGTGCTCGCGGGGTCGGCCCCGCTCCACTGCGGCCCGGCGGTCGGGCGGTCGATGGAGAACGGGGTCAGCCGGACCGCGCCGGAGACCACGGTGTCCCACAGTTCGGCGGGATTGTGTGCCCCGGGCAGGACGCAGCCGCGTCCCACGATGGCGATGGCGGGGAAGTCCATGCCCCTCACGCGTCCGTCGAGATCAGCGCGGCGGCTCGGTTGGAGGTGGACAGGTCCGGCCGGTAGACCATCTCGACGCCGCGGAGTACGGCCAGGACCCGCTCCGCGCCGTCCTGTTCGACGGTGAGCCAGATGTCGCACATCGCGTTGTCGGTGCCCTGCACAACGCTGTGCACGGTGCACTTCACCGGCCCCTCCACGGCACCGGTCGACAACACGAGCACCTCACGGATGCCCATCGGCAGCGACTGCACGCTGGCCGAGGACAGCACCCACAGGCAGGCCATCTGGAGCGCGCCGTCCATCACCGCGGGGTCGGTCTGCCAGGTGTCCTGCGGCCAGTCGAGCTTTCGTACTCCGACCAGGTCCGAGGCCGCTCCGGTGGAACTCAGCCCGGTGATCGTGTGGATGGCGTGAAAGCGCGGGCCGTGGAAGAGCATCGCCCCGTCGTAGACGGCGCTGCCCGGGTGTACCTCGAAGCTCTCGTCGGCGGGTTCCGCGGTCGGGGCGGTCGGCACCGCTCCCTCGCCCGGACCCGCGAGGGCCGCGTAGTGCAGGGCGCCGTCGAGGCTCTTGAGTTCCAGGCGCAGCGGCGCGTCGGCGTGGCCGCCGTCGGGGCGCACATGCACCCGGAGGCGGGTCTCCTCCGTCCCGAATCTGTCCAGCGCGATGGTGCGCAGCACGCGCAGGTCGCGCACCAGGACCGAACCGTGGTCGGGCAGCGCGGTCCGGGCCGCTCGGGCGAACCATTCCAGGACCAGTGCCACCGGCACCACGGGGCGTCCGGCGATGGTGTGGTCGACCAGGTAGGGGTGGGTGTCGGCGCCGACGACGATGTCCGTGACGTTCGTGGCGTCGCCCGCGTCGCCGGCGGGGCCGGCCGTGCCGGCGGCGATCGAGACGCAGGCCGGGCCCGGCTGTTCGAGTTCGGTCATGAACGCCTTGACGCCGGCGGTTTCTTCGAGGAGCGGTACGCCGAGTCGGCGGAAGTGTTCGGCGTGGGCGGGGGAAACCATGCCGGCGGCCCAGGGGCCCCAGGCCACGGCCTTGACCATGGATCCGGGACGGTGTGCCGCCTCGGTCGCGGTGATCTGCTCCATCGCCTGGTTGGCCGCCGCGTAGTCGCATTGCCCTGCGGTGCCCAGTCGCGCGCTGACCGAGGAGAAGGCGCACACCAGGCGCACCGGGTCGGCGGCGGTCAGTTCGAGCAGGGTGCGGAATCCGCGCACCTTCGTGTCGTAGACGGCGGTGAACTGGGCCTGGGTCTTGGCCGAGATGTTGCTGTCGGCGATCACCCCGGCGGCGTGGATGATGCCGGTGATCGGGCCCCAGTCGCGGCGTACCTCGGCCAGCGCGTCGAAGACCCGCTCACGGTCGGTCGCGTCGGCGGTGACGTATCGGGTCTCCGCGCCGGCCACGGCCAACTGCTCCAGGGTGCCGCGGATCTCGCGGGAGGCGAGTACTCGGCCGGAGGCGTGGGCGAGTTCGGCCAGGGTCGGGGTCGCGCCGGTGCGCTCGTCGCGACGGCTGCCCAGGATCTGCCGGATGGCGCTCTCGTCCGCGGCGCCGCGCAGCTCGTCGTCCTCGTCCACGGGGCGGGTGCGGCCCAGGAGCAGGAACTTGGGCCGGTGGGTGCGGGCCAGGGCCAGCAGGCAGGACGCGGTGATGCCGCGGGCCCCGCCGGTGACCACGACCACGGGGTCGGCCCCGAGGTCGAGCGCTCGCGGTGCCGCGACCGGTTCGGTGGTGCCGCGCAGGAGTGCGCGCGAGCCGTCCGCCGCGAGCGCGACGTCGGTGGTGTCGTCGCCGTGCAGGAGCTCGGTGGCGATGGCCTGGGCGATGTCCTGCGGGGCGCGCGCGGCCCGGTCGATGTCGATCGTCTTGATCGAGGCGTGCGCCCACTCGTTCGCGGCGGTGCGGGCGAGCGCGGCGATGCCCGCGCAGCCTTCCCGGCCGCGGTTGCCGGAGGTGCCGAACGCGCCGCCGGTGTCCTGGACGACGACCAGGACGCCGCCTCGGCGGTCCATCGCCTCGGCGATGGTGTGCAGGGTCGTGAAGACCTCGCGGGTGGGGGCGTCCGGGTCCTGCTCCGGGTCGATCTCGCGCAGGCCGGCGAGGGCGATCACGGCGGTGGAGTCGGCGGTGACCCGGTCCGCGACGGTGGCCTTGATGCCTTCGCGGCGCAGGGTCTCCGCGAGGCATTCGGCGACGCCGGTGCCGTCGTCGGTGATCAGCAGCGGTTGTTCGCGCAGGCCCTTGAGCGGGGCGCCGGTGGCGGGCTCGACGGGTACCAGGGCGGTGCCGGTGCGCAGCACCGTGAACTGCGGTGCCACGTGCTTGGCCTGCGCGGGGATCTGCTCCTGCGTCCGGACCACCGGCGCGGCGGGGGCGGCGGCCGGGGCCGGCGCGGGGGCGCCCTGGGGGGTGCGCATCGAGGTGATCTTCTCGGCGATGGCGGCGATGGTGCGCAACCGGGCCAGGTCGGCCGGGTCCACATTGGCCTCACCCGGGAAGTGATCGCGCAGACGGGTCAGGATCTGCACCCGCTTGATCGAGTCGACCCCCAGGTCCACCTCCAGGTCCATCTCCGGCGTGAGCATCTCCACCGGATAACCCGTCAACTCCGCCACGATCGCCAACGCCACCTCGGCGCCGCTCTCCTGAGCCGCAGCGGGAGCCGGAGCCGGGGCGGGAGCCGGAACCGAAACGGGAGCCGGCGCGGCGGCGAGGGCGGGGGCCACGGCCGGTGCCGGGATCTGCGCGAGCGTCGGCGACGCCTGGAGGCTGTGCGGCGCCGCGGGCATGGGCGGGCGGGCCTGGGCGACCGGGGTCGCCTGGTACTGCGTGACCGGGGCCGGCTGGTACTCGGTGACCGGGGTCGGCTGATACTGCGTCACCGGGGCCGGTTGGTATTGCGTCACCGCGGGCGGCGCGGGGCTGATCTCCCGGGTGGTTCGCGGCTGGCCCTCCAACACGCGTGGGCTCGGCGCGAGTTGCGCGGTCGGCTCGCCGGCGACCGGCATCTCGACGGGAGCGGGCGCGGCCGCGGCTCGGGGCTCGGCTCCGGGCCGCCAGGCCATCAGCGCGTCGAGCGAGGTCTTGGCCAGGTCCAGATAGGACGCGTGGCTGGCCGAGGTGGTGGTCTGGTACGCGTTGTGTGCGTCGCCCGCCTGTCGCTGCACCTCCAGGAAGGCGTGCAACCAGGCGCCGGACGCGGTCACCGGCGTCCAGGTGGACCCGGAGGAGGTGACGTCGTGCGCCGGCGACTGCGCGACCGGTGCCTCGTGGGTCCGCATCGGCACGGCGGGGGCCGCCTGTACCGGAACGGGCGCCGGCACGGGTGCGGCCATCGGTGCGGGAACGGGCGCGGGTGCCGGTGCGGGCTGGGCGAACTGTGCCACCGCGGCGGCCGGGGCCGGCGCGGGCGGAGCGGCCTGGACGCGGGCGGGCGGCGCCGCCTGGGTCACGGCGAGCGCCGGTGCCGGCGGGAGCGCCGCGGCGACCGGCGGGGTCGGGGCGGCCGGCACGAACCCGGTGCCCGGCTCGCGCATGGCGGGGGCGGCGGGGGTGCTCTCGCGGTGGCCCACGTCGGGGTTCGGACCGGAGATGGGGATGGTCATACCCGTCCTTGTCGATGATGGCGAAGGAGTGCTCGAGGTGAACGAGGCCCACAGCGGGGCGAAGTCCAGGGGGCGTCCGGCGACGGCCAGCGCGCCCAGGACGCGGTGCAGTGCGGTGAGTCCGGAGCCCCGGGTGTGGTCGGCGCTCAGCGCGACGTGGGGCCGGTCCGCGAGGATCCTGCCGACCAGGCCGGTGAGTACCGTGCCCGGTCCGGCCTCGACGAACGTGCGGACGCCGTCCTGGTACATGGCCAGGATCATTTCGGCGAACCGCACGGAGGAGGTGACGTGATCGTGCAGCACGGTGCGGATCTCGGGCGCCGTGCCGGGGTACGGCTTGGCATCCGCGTTGCCGTACACGGGCAGCTTCGGCGCCGCGAACTCGTGCTGTTCCAGCGTGGGGCGCCATCCGGTGGTCGCGGACTGCAGCAGCGGGCTGTGGAAGGCGCAGGAGACGGCGAGCCGTTGCGTGGTGAGCTGTTGCTCGGCCGCGCGCTTCTCCACCTTGACGATCGCGGATTCCGCGCCCGAGACGACGTGTTGCGTCGGGGAGTTGTAGTTGGCGACCCAGGCTCGGCGGATGCCGCGGACCAGGTCGTCGGCTTCCTTGGCGGTGGCGGTGACGGCGAGCATCGCACCGGACACCTTGCTCGCGTCGCGCAGGAGTTCGCCGCGCGCGCGGGCCAGGGCCATCAGGGTGTCGTCGTCGTAGACGCCGGCCGCGTGCAGCGCGGCGAGTTCGCCGAAGCTGTGGCCCGCCACGCAGTCGGGCTCGAAGCCGACCGCTCCCAGGATCGAACCGATCATCAACGCGTGGGCGGCGAGCGCCGGTTGCGCGCACTCGGTGGCCTTGAGCCGTTCGGTCTGCGCGCGTTCCTGCGCCTGGTCCACGACCGGCGGCGGGAAGACGGTGCGGTACAGGGGGTATCCGTCGACCTCGAAGCCGGCCAGCCGGTCCCACGCGGCGAGCGCGTGCGGCTGGTGCAGCACGACGTCCGACCCCATGTCGGGGTATTGGCTGCCCTGTCCCGGGAACAGCAGCGCGATCTTGTCGGCCGCGGCGGGGCCGCACGCGTAGCGCACGCCGGTGGGCGTGTGGAACGCGGTCTGCGGTTCGGCCGAGATCCGCTCCCGGGCGTCGGCCGCCTGGGCCCGCAGGTCGTCCTCGTCGCGCACGACCAGGCACAACCGGTGGGCCGCCGCCGCGTCGAAGGCGAGTTGGGTCCGGCGCGCCAGGTCGGCCGGCGGCGCGGTGTCGGCGCTCAGCGCGTCCAGTGCGGTGACCAGTGCGGGGCCGGACTCGGCGCTCAACAGCACCAGTTCGCTCGGCGCGCTGCGGGTGTACTCCCGGCCCGCCGCGGCGGGTTCGGCCGTGCGGTGCTCCTCCAGCGTGACGTGGAAGTTGGTACCGCCGAACCCGAAGCTGGATACCGAGGCCCGGCGCGGGTGGTCGGTGTCGCGGATCCAGGGCCGGGTCCGGGTGCTCAGGTAGAAGGGACCCTTTTCCAGTTCCAGGGCGGGGTCGGTCCGGTCCGCCTTGAGGGTGGGCGGCAGGATCTTGTGGTGCAGGGCGAGGGCGGCCTTGGCCAGGCCGACGGCGCCCGCGGCGGTGCGGGTGTGGCCGATCTGCGACTTCACCGAACCGAGCGCGCAGCGGGCGATGTCGGCGGGGTCGCCCGAGCCGAACACCTCTTGCAGGGCCGTCACTTCGGCGGTGTCGCCGGCCTTGGTGCCGGTGCCGTGCGCCTCGATCAGTTCCACCGTGGCGTGGCTGTAGCCCGCGCTGGCGTAGGCCCGGCGCAACGCGCGGACCTGGCCGGCGACGGCGGGGGCGTAGATCGAGGAGCCGCGTCCGTCGGAGGAGGTGCCGACACCGCGAATGACCGCGTAGATGCGGTCGCCGTCCCGCTCGGCGTCGGCCAGGCGCTTGAGCATCACCATGGCCACCGCCTCACCCAGGAGGGTGCCGTCGGCGTCGGCGGAGAAGGGGCGGCACTCGCCCGACGGGGACAGCGCCGGGGTCTTGCTGAAGCAGGTGAAGCCGAACGCGTCGCACAGCGGGTCCACGCCACCGGTGATCATCATGTCGGCGCGGCCGAGCGTGAGTTCGTCGATGGCCGCGCTCATCGCGGACAGCGAGCTGGCGCAGGCCGCGTCGGTGGTGTAGTTGCTGCCGTGCAGGTCGAAGTGCCTTGCCACGCGGCCGGCGATGACGTTGGTGAGCATGCCCGGGAAGGAGCTTTCCTTCCACACCGGATACGAGGCGGCGATGGCGTCGCACAGCTCGTCGGCCTTGGGCTCGGCCACTCCGCGGGCGAGCATGACCCGGCGCCAGGTGGGCCGTTGGGACCGGAACGACATGCGAAAGGCCAGCTCGGTGGGGCTGGCTCCCAGGATGATGCCGGTGCGTTCGCGCAGCGTCTCGGACGGGCCCTGGTCGCCGCAGGCGTCCCGGAGAACGTGTTCGGCCGCGATCAGGCTCAGCAGTTGCGCCGTGTCGGTGGCGTCGATGGTGGACGGCGGGGTGCCGAAGGCCAGCGGGTCGAAGGCCACCGGCGACATGAACGCGCCGCGCTTGCCGTAGGTCTTGTCGGGGGCGGTGGGGTCGCTCGAATAGTGATCGCTCACGAGCCAGTGGGTTTCCGGCACGTCTCGGATGAGGTCACGGGCGTTGACCACGTCGCGCCAGAACCCGCCGACGTCCGAGGAACCGGGCAGCAGGGTGCTCAGACCGACGACGGCGATGGGCGGTTGGGAGGGACGGGAGCTCTCGGGCACGGGACTCCTTGCGATGTGCGATTCAGAGCAGTTCGTGGGCGGGGAAGGTGAACGCCTGGGCGGGCAGGTCGACACCGTGGCTGCGCAGTTGTTGGGCGCGGGTCAGGACCGTCGCGCCCTCCATGAGGTTGCGGGCGATCTGCACGACGGACAGGTTCGCCGGATCGGCGAGGAAGCCGTCCCTGCGCCAGTCGTTGAACGCGCCCACCGCGGGGCCGCACCAGATCTGGTAGTCCACACTGCGGTCGGCGGCTCCGGTGGTCGCCCAGGTGCTGGACATGCCCAGGTACCAGCGGAACACCAGCGCCATCCGGTGCTTGCCGTCCACCGCCGCCCGGTCGGCCTGCGCCGGCTCCCTGGTGCGCCAGAACTCCTCGGTCTGTGCCCACACTTGGTCGACCGACTGGCGGAACATCTCGCGTTCCAGTCGGGCGATCTGGGCCGGCGGGATGTCCTCCAGCGACTCGTGGTCGCGGTAGAGCTGGAAGAGCTTGGAGGCCCGGGCGGCGAACATCGTGCCGCGACTGAGGACTTGTACCTTCGAGCCCATCTCGAACATGTCCGCGGACGGCGCCATGGCCACGTCCATGGTGTCCGCGGCCTGGAGCATGGTGCGGGCCCGGTCCGAGGTGTCGGCCTCCAGGCTGAGCTGGTTGACCGATCCGGTCACCACGTACGCGGCGCCCATCGCGAACGCGGCGGCAACCGCGTGCGGGGTGCCCAGGCCGCCGGCCGCACCGATCCTGGTACGCGGTGCGATGCCGTGCCGGTGGGCGACCGCGTCCCGCAGGGCCAGGATCTGCGGGAGGGCGGTGGACAACGGCCTGCCGTCGGTGTGCCCGCCGCTGTCGGACTCCACGGTGAGGTCGTCGACCATCGGCACACCGGCCGCCAGCGCCGCCTCGTCGGCGGTCAGCAGCCCCTCGGCGACCAGTTCGCGCAGCAGCTCGGGGGGCGCCGGTGCGAGGAACTGTTCGGCGACCTCGGGGCGCGAGACCTTGGCCATCATCATCCGCGGGCGGACCACCCGACCGTCCGCGCGCACCTGCAGCCCGGCGGCGCAACAGTGCACGAGCGCGCGGGTGACGTTGCTGAAGGCCGACACCGACACGCAGCGCACGCCGTGGGCGATGGCCAGGGCGGCCACCTCGTTCTCCCAGGCGGGCGAGTGCGGGTTGTGGATGATGTTCACCCCCCACGGGGCGTGTTCGGGCAGTTCGCGGCGCAGTTCCTCGATGGCGCGGCGAACCGCCTCGATCGGCAGTCCGGCCGCGCCGAAGATGCCCAGCAGGTCGGCCCGGGCCATCGCCTTGACCATCGCCACGCCCGCGATTCCCTGCGCCATCTCACCTGCCACGTACGGGAATCGCACGCCGTGGTCGGTGGTGAAGGAACGATCGCCGAGCCATTCGGGATACAACGGAGAGAGGGTGCCGACGACTTCGCAGCCGTCGACGGGCGCGTCACCCAGGACGGCGCCGGTCACGGAGTCGGACAGGCGCCGAACGATCGTGGCCATGCTTCGCGGTTGGCGAAGCACGGCCAGGAGACCGTCGGCGGTGGGATCCGACACGTCACGACGGGGTGCTGCCTGCAGTCCGATGGTCATGAACGGTTTCTCCTGTGGCCTTTCGGAAAGGTTGTCGGACTTCGCCGACCGTCAAAGAATCCTGTGTCGACCCGTCAAAGAATCCCGTGCGTCCCGGCCAGGAGATAGGCCATGTCGACGGTCGTCCGCGAACAGGACCCACCCAGGACACGGCGCGCGTTGCGGTCGTCGAAGACCCTGGTGTGCCGGAAATACGCGGCGAACCCGGCGTAGCTGTGAAAGCGCTGCTCGGCCGGGGAGAGATTCTCGGGCAGTTCGGGCTTGAGCACGATGCGGATGGGTGCAAATTTCTCGAAAAGATCGATGAGCGTCGCGGCGGACACGTCGTCCGGGTGCACGATGTGGTATGTCTCCGGATCCTTGGACCGGCGTTCCGCGGCGATGCTCACGATGGCCCGCGCGGCGTCCTCGACGGGGAGGCAGTTCAGCCGCGCGTCGGCCCGTCCCTGCATGTGAATGACCGGGCGCAGGCCGCGCGGAATGGAGAGTCCGGCGATCCCTCTTTCGATCGTCGACGCGCGCAACAGGGCGCTGATGGTCTGAAAGGGGTGGGCCGGGAGTCCCGGGGCCGGCGCGCGGTCGGTCAGCAGAATGCTCGGCCTCATGATCAACGCCGGCATTCCGTTTTCCCGAGACCACTGGCGCACCAGGGATTCGGCGTCGCACTTGGACCGCTCGTATTCGTTCTCGAAGCCGTACGTGTCGATCAGGTCGGCCTCGGTGACGGTGCCCGACCGGCGGGCGCCCGCCACGAACGCGGTGCTGACATGGCAGAACGGCGCGCCGTGCGGGCTGCGCGCGGCGATGTCGAGGAAATTTTGCGTTCCGTTGACGTTCACCGGTCGGATCGCCCGGGCGCCCGTATTGAGGTCGATGTTTCCGGCGCTGTGGAGGAACATGTCGGTCCGCCGGACGAGCTTTTCCACCCGGTCGTCCGGGAGGCCGAACAGGGGGCGCTCGATATCGATGTCCACCTCGTCGGCGCGGCGGCGAAATTTCTGAATGAAATCCGGCGTCTCGCCCAGGCGCCCGAGGGCCTGGGAGATTCGGTCGATCGCACTCGTACTGCCGCGGCGCGAGAGCAGCGAGACTGAGCAATTCCGATTCACGAGTTCACGAACGAGCCGCAGACCCAGGAAACCGGTGCCGCCAGTCAATGTAACCTGCACGGTCTCATTCCTCTTCTCCGGGGGAACCGATGGCCGGTATTGCGCGTCGATCCTATCCATGGCGGGACGGTGCAATAGTCCAGGCCACGGCCCGGGAAGTCAGATTCACCGGTATGGCCTAGTTCCGTGCATGCCGACCGGTGGGCATAATTCATCATTGTCCAGACCGGCATAACGGTCAAATATCCACATCCCCATCCCGCCGATCGGACGCGTATATCCGATTCTTATACATACGATTTATTCGTATCGGGCAGCCGGGGTGGGCAATCACGAGTTGCGGTCCGCGCGGGCGGTACCCTCGTTTGCGGCACGAACAATTCCTCCGAATATCCGTGGACCCGGCGGATCATCGGCACCAGGATTCGCCCCTCGCCGGCCGCCCCGATGCGATGGCGGCCGGGGGTTCGCCACGTCCGCACCCGATCCCGGTTCACGGACGTCCTCAGCCCATCGCACAGACGACGTCGTCCTGGGAGGACACGCAATGCTCGACACCATCCCGGCACCACCTCCCGAGCACGAGACACCGGACCCGGCCGGCGACCCGCTGAGCCGCCTCGCCGGGCTGTGCGTGCGACATCGCCGACTGCTCCTGGTCGGCGCGATGATCGTGCTGGTACTGGCCGCCACGGTGGTCGCCGGCGCCCGGGACCGCTGGTCCAACGGCGGATTCACCGCGACCGGGACCCGGGCCGCCGAGGCCGAACGGGTCGCCGCCCGCTACGGGGCGAAAGCCGCGGACCTGGTCTTCTACGTCCGCGCCGGCACGTCCGTGGACGACGCCGAGGTCGCCGAGACGGGCCGCCGGCTCACCGCACTGGTCGGGGGACGACCGGGCGTGACCCGGGCGCAGTCCTACTGGAGCACCGGCTCCCCCCTGTTGCGCTCCCGGGACGGCAAGGGCGCACTGATCCGGGTCGACCTGGCGGGCACCGAACGCGACTCGGCCGTCGCCTCGCGCGCCCTGGTCCCCGCCGTGCGCAAGGCCGCCGGCGGGCTGCGGGTCGATGCCACCGGGCCCGCGTGGCTGAACGCGCAGGCCACCGACGAATCCGAACGCGACCTCAAGCGCGGGGAATTGCTGGCGGCACCGCTGACCATGATCATCCTGCTGTTGGCCTTCGGATCACTGACGGCGGCGGCGATCCCGCTCGCCGTCGGCGCCGTCTCGGTGGCCGGCGCCCTGGCGGTCCTGGCCACCTTGACGCTGACCATGCCGATCACCGTGTTCGCGATCAACATCTGCGCGGCACTGGGCTTCGCACTCTCCGTCGACTACGCCCTGTTCATCGTGACCCGCTATCGCGAGGAACTCTCCCAGGGCGTCGCATCGAGCCGGGCCATCGCACGCAGCATGGCCACCGCCGGTCGTGCCGTGCTGTTCTCCGCCGCGACCGTGGCCCTGTGTCTGTCCGCGCTGTTCGTCTTCCCGCTGGAACTGCTGCGCTCGTTGGCGTGGGCGTCGATCCTGGTGGTGATCATCTCGGCGCTGACCTCGCTGCTCGTACTGCCCGCGCTGCTGGCCGTATTGGGGCCACGCCTGGATCGGCTGGACCCGTTCCGCCGCTTTCGCGGCAAGACCGCCCGCGTGGGTGGCGGCAGTCCCCTCTGGCGTCGGATCGCCACCCTGGCCACCGGCCGGGCGGTGCTGTGCGGGGGCGCCGCCGCCGCGCTCCTGCTGCTCCTGGCCGTGCCCTTCCTGCACGCGCGATTCACCACCATCGACGAGAAGATCCTGCCGACCGCCTCCGAACCACACCGCACCGCAAACCTGTTGCGCGACGACTTCGCCGACCCGCCCGAGCGGATCATCCCGGTGATCCTGCCCCGGGCGAACGCGGTGACCGACGCAGCCGAGATCGACGCGTACGCCCGACGATTGTCGGCTTTGCCCCATGTCGCGCACGTGGTCGCCGACACCGGCGACTATCGCGCCGGACTGCCGGTGCCCGGCCCGGAGTTGCCGGACACGACGACGAACGAGCCCACCCCCGACGACAGCACCCGAGTGGCCGTGCGTCCGGTGGTACCACCGGACCCGGCCCGCCCCGCCGTGCCGGGCAGCGTGTTGCGCGTGGTCGGCACCGCCGACAGCCAGGCACCGGAAACGGTCGCACTGGTGCACCGGTTGCGCACCCTGCCCGCTCCGGGGCCACACCTGGTCGCGGGCAAGGCGGCGGAGCTGACCGACACCAAACACACGCTGCGCGAGGCACTCCCCTACGGCGCGGCGATCATGCTGGTCGGCACCCTGGTGATGCTCTTCCTGTTCACCCGCAGCGTCCTGGTGCCGATCAAGGCGGTCGTGATGGGCCTGCTCAGCATGACCGCGAGCCTGGGGGCCATCGTCTACGTCTTCCAGGACGGTCATCTGCGCCGACTGGTGGGCGACTTCGTCACCGGCGGCTCCTTGGAGACGACGATGCCGCTGCTCACCCTGGCGGTCGCCTTCGGCATCTCGGTGGACTACGAGGTCTTCCTGCTCGCCCGGATCAAGGAGGAGTTCGTGCGCACCGGGGACAACACCCGGTCGATCGTCTTCGGGATCGAGCACACCGGCCGGTTGTTCACCGCCGCGGCCCTGATCGTCGCCGCCTCCATGGTCGCGCTGACCATGTCGCACGTCACGCTGCTCAAGACGGTCGGGGTCGGCCTCGCGGTCGCGGTGGTCGTGGACGCCACCGTCGTACGCGGCGTCCTGGTCCCGGCCCTGATGCAACTCACCGGCCGGGCCAACTGGTGGGCGCCGTCCTGGTCGTTGCCCCGACGCCGCCCCCGCGAAGCGGGCCCGAAACTGCCCGACGCGCGCACCGAGGCCCAACCCGAACTCGTCGGTCGGGCGGCGGACGCCGGCCACGACACGGCGGACCGACCGCAGTCCTGAGCGGCCGGTCGCGTTCTCCGGCACGAATGGCAAATCACCGGATTCGCAAGGCTGTTCCGGTATTTCGAATTCACGCCGGCGGCATTGCCCCGTTCGGGGGATTGTTTCCGACTCGACTCCCACAAGGGCATAGAGTCTGCGCGATCGGCGGGATTTCGCCGAACACGCCCGATCCCCAAGCCTTTTCCCGTACGACGAATCGAGAATCGAGAATCGCCTGTGGAATCCATCTGCCGCCCCCTCGGAACTCGCTCTCCACGTCCGGACCTTGTCACTTTCACCACCCGGCCGCTCGCCCCGATGCGGATGTTCACCATCCCCTATGCGGGCGCGGACGCCATGATGTTCGCGCCGTGGGTCGATTACCTGCCGGATTCGGTCGAACTGACGGCCGTACGACTTCCCGGTCGTGGGGCCCGGACGGGCGAGGTCTCCCTCACCGATCCCGCGCAACTCAGCGCGATGGTGGCGGAACTCGTCCTGGAAGCGGACGACGGCCGCCCCTACGTCTTCTTCGGCCACAGCATCGGCGCGATGATCGCCTTCGACACCGTGCGCGAGCTGCGCCGTTGCGGCCACCCGATGCCGTCGTTGCTGGCCGTGTCCGCCGTTCCGCCGCCGCAGGGAGGCGCGTTCGCGCGGGCCTGCCGACCGATCCTGGTGTCCGACCAGCCCTGGCGGCAATTGGGACTCACCGACCTGCTGCCGCCCGAGGTGTTTCGGGACCAGGGCGCGATGACGGCCTTCGGGCCGCCGATGATGGCCGATCTGCTGTTGGCCCTTCAGCACCGATACGTCCACGAGGCGCCGTTGGATTGTGCGTTGAGTGTCTTCGGTGCCCGCGACGACACCCTGGTCGCCGTGGAATCCCTGTCGAATTGGCAGGAGCAGACCACCCGGCCCATCCGACTGCGCACCTACCCCGGCGGCCACCTGTACGTCCACGAGGCGTTGCCGAGTCTGCTGACGGACCTCTCCACCGATCTGCGCACCACCGTCGGCGCCTTCTCCTGAGTTGCGGGGCCGGGCCCGTCGTTCGAAGTTGTCGAGTGTGTCGAGTGTTTGGAGTGAATCCGTGATTCGAGACTACGCAGGACGCGTGTGCACGGTGACGGGAGCCGCTTCCGGAATCGGCCGGGCACTCGCGTTGGCCCTGGCCGAACACGGCGCGCGGTTGGCCCTGTCCGACGTCGACGCGGAGGGGCTGACCGCGACCGCGGAGCAGGCCCGGCAGGCGGGTGCGGAACAGGTGCACGCCGACGTGGTCGACGTCGCGCAGCGCACCATGGTGCAGGACTGGGCGGACACCACCGCGGCGCGCTTCGGCCAGGTCAACCTGGTGATCAACAACGCCGGAGTGGCGTTGACCGCGAGCGTGGACGAGATGGAGTGGGCCGACTTCGAATGGATCATGGGCGTCAACTTCTGGGGCGTGGCACACGGCACCAAGGCCTTCCTGCCGCACCTGCGCCGGGCCGATCCGGCCCACGGGGCGCACGTCGTCAACGTCTCCTCCTCGTTCGGCCTGTTCGGCATGCCCATGCGCAGCGCCTATTCGGCGACGAAGTACGCCGTCCGGGGCTTCTCCGAGTCGCTGCGCAACGAACTGCGCCGTGAGGGCAGCCCGATCGGGGTGACCACCGCGTATCCCGGCGGGATCAAGACCTCGATCGTGCACAACTCGCGGGCGGCGGAGGGAACCGACCGCGCCGAGGTCGCCGCGGTGCACGACTCGTTGTCCAAGACCACGGCCCAGGACGCGGCGCGGGTGATCCTCACCGGCGTGCGCAAGGGTCGCACCCGCCTGTGCATCGGCCTCGACGCGAAGGTCATGGACCTGGGCACCAGGTTGCTGGGGCCCGCGTTCGAGCCGGTCGTGCACGCCTCGATCGAACGCGCGCGGACGAAGGTCGTGCGCGCGGGTGCGGGCGCCGGGCGGTAGCGGATTCGGCCCCGCACACAGACGACCGCGGCC
>NZ_JBHZAV010000022.1:81880-84483 GCF_042754445.1 Embleya sp. NPDC059213 | reverse complement strand
CGTTCGTGCAGGTTGTGCTCGGACAGTCGGCGTGCCGTCGCGGTGATCCTGTGCACCGGACGCAGCACCCGGCCGGACATCCACCAGCCGACCAGGATCGAGGTCGCCGCGAGCAGCAGCAGCGCCGCGCCCAACACGGTCAGCAGCTGACTCATCGTCACGTCCTGGCCGGTGTCGGTGACCCGGCGGATCGTCTCGGCGGGGATCACGGAGATCTGGATCGGTCTACCCGGAACCAGTTGCGCGGGCTGGGACACACCGCTCACCGCCCCGTCCCCGTCGTATTGATACGGGGAGTCCGCCGCGAATGTCCTGGCCATCGCCGTCGGCAGCCGTTGCGACAACCGCTGGTCGACGAACCAGTACACGATGCCCAACAACACCGTGCCCACCACGAGCGACACACCGCCGTACATCAGCGCGAGCCGGGCCCGTGCCGACGGTCGGCTGAACACCGCCTTGGCGAGCAGCCGCGCGTTGCCGACCAGGCCGCCCGCACCCGGTATCCGCAGGCCGCTCATATCAGGTATCCCGAGCCGGGCACGGTGCGGATCACCTGGGGGTCGCCGAGCTTGGCGCGCAGTTTGGACATGGTCACCCGCACGGTGTTGGAGAAGGGGTCGATGTTCTCGTCCCAGACTCGTTCCAGCAGTTCCTCGGCGCTGACCACCGTGCCGTCGGCGGCCATCAGGGTGGCGAGCACGGCGAACTCCTTGTGCGCGAGCCGGATGTACTCCCCGTCGCGGGTGACCTGGCGGCGGGCGTTGTCCAGCACGATGCCGTGCTTCTCCAGCACCGGCGGCACCGCCGGTGCGGCACGCCGGCCCAGGGCCTGGACACGAGCCAACAACTCGGCGAACTCGAACGGCTTGGGCAGGTAGTCGTCCGCACCCAGCCGCAACCCGGCGACCCGCTCGGGAACCGTGCCGGCGGCGGTCAACATCAGGATCCGGGTACGCAGCCGACCCGCCACGACCGCCTGGCACACGTCGTCGCCGTGCGTGCCGGGCAGGTCGCGGTCCAGTACCAGG
This sequence comes from Embleya sp. NPDC059213, assembly GCF_042754445.1. Lineage (NCBI taxonomy): Bacteria > Bacillati > Actinomycetota > Actinomycetes > Kitasatosporales > Streptomycetaceae > Embleya > Embleya sp. NPDC059213. Next base: position 83,452 of record NZ_JBHZAV010000022.1, on the reverse strand, counting down.
ACGTCGTAGTCGTTGACCGTGAGCCGCTCCAGCGCGCTGTCGCCGTCGTACGCGACATCCACGGCGATCGCCGCCCGGCGCAATCCTCGGGCGATCAGGTCGGCCAGCAGTTCCTCGTCCTCGGTAACCAGGACTCGCAAGGTCTCGTCGCTCCGCTTCGGGCCGGGTGGTGGGCACCAACCTCATCGTTTATACGCGACCCCGTGTTAGCTCCGGATAACCAATTCGGGAGACGGCCGGGTAACCCGCCGCCGCGTAGACCTGCTGTCGCACCCCTCGCCGCACCGGCGAGGGGTGACCACACCAGCGACGGTACGCCTACAGGCGGGAGCGGCAGTGATGACGAGGTTCGGGCGCACGGGATCGGGGCGGCCCCTGGCGCTGAGGTTGGCGGTCGGGGTGGTCCTGGCGAGTGGTCTCGCGTTGACCACGGTCGGTTGCGGCGACGACGGCGGCTCACCGAAGAGCAAGGTGGCCTCGGGCGGCGGCAGTGGCGGCGCGAAGGCCGAGTCGAGCGGTGGCCAGGCCGGCTCGGGCAAGAGTGACGACGGCGAACGCCGCGACCAGATGGTCAAGTTCGCGGGTTGCATGCGCGAGCACGGGGTCGACATGCCCGACCCGGAGCCCGGTGAGGGCGGCGCGATGCGGATGCAGGCGATGCCCGCGGAGCAGGACGCGTCGAAGACCGAGAACGCGATGAAGGCGTGCGAGAAGTTCCAGCCGAAGAGCGACTTCGACCCGAACGACCCCAAGTACAAGGAGTGGCAGGCCAAGCACATGGACTGCCTGCGCGAGAACGGCGTGAACGTGGGCGACGGTTCGATGGGGATCACCCTCGACGCGGGCGACGACAAGGTCACGAAGGCGATGGAGTTGTGCAACAAGAAGGTTCCGCCGCTGACGAAGAAGAAGTAGGGGCGGCCTCGTGGTTTCGATCGACACTCCACAGCAGTACGAATACGACGAGGAGCCGGCTTCGGCACCCGTCGAGCCGGACCGCTCGGCGTATCCGCGCGAGCGTCGGCGTCGTCGGCGTCGGCGGGCCGTGGCCGCGGTACTGGTGCTGGCCGCGGCGGGCGGCGCGGCGGCCGTACTGCTCTCCGACGGCGACGGTGACTCCGGGGCCTCCGCGAACCGCACGAAGCTGGACGCGGTCCCGGTGACCCGGGCGGACCTGGTCGACCGGCAGAGCGTGGACGGCAAGCTCGGCTATGCCGGCACGTACTCCGTGAACGCGGCCGCACCCGGACCGGACAAGGAGCCCCCGTCGGCGGGCAACAACCCGAACAAACCGCAGGGCGGCGGCGGCACTCCCGGGCCGACCCAGAGCCCCGGCGGCGGCTCCGCACCGGGTTCCGGGCCCGGCGCGGGAACGGGCGGCGGCCAGGGCGGTACGCCCCCGGATTCCGGGAACAACGCGAGCCCCGGGACCATCACCTGGCTCCCGGGTATCGGCGACACGCTGTCGCGCGGTGACCGGGTGTACGGCCGGGACGGGACGAAGGTGCCGTTGTTCTACGGCGAGACGCCGTTCTGGCGGGCGTTGTACGTGGGTGTCGAAAAGGGCGTGGA
>NZ_JBHZAV010000022.1:0-81780 GCF_042754445.1 Embleya sp. NPDC059213 | reverse complement strand
GACTCGGTGCGCGTCAGCGAGGTCACCGGGGTCCTGGGCTCGACGTCGCAGGGGCCGCTGCTCAAGGCGAGCGGCACCGGCCGTCGGGTCACCGTGAACCTGCCGGTGAACAAGCAGACGCTGGCGAGCAAGGGCGCCAAGGTCCAGGTCGGCCTGCCCGGCGGCAAGACCGCGAGCGGCACCATCACCCAGGTCGGCACGGTGGCCAAGGAGGGCGACCAGTCGCAGGGCGGTCCACAGGGCCAGGACAAGGCCACCATCCCGGTCGACATCGCGCTCGACCAGCCCAAGGACGCGGGCAGCCTGGACGGCGCGCCGGTGTCCGTCGGCTTCACCGGGAAGGAGAAGAAGGGTGTGCTGACCGTCCCGGTCAACGCGTTGCTCGCGCTCACCGAGGGCGGCTACGGCGTCGAGGCGGTCGAACCCGGCGGCGGCACCCGGCTGTTGAAGGTCGAACTCGGGATGTTCGCCAACGGCCGGGTCGAGGTGACCGGCGACGGCGTGACCGAGGGACTGAAGGTCGGGGTGCCCAAGGCATGAGGAGACATCGCGCGGCATCGCGCAAGACGGCCGAATCCCTGCCGCCCGGCAGCACCGGCGGTACCCCGCCGGTGATCGAACTCGACGGTGTCGGCCGGTCCTACCCCGGCGGGGTGCGGGCGTTGATCGACGCGAATCTGACCATCGGGGCGGGCGAACTGCTGGCGGTGGTCGGGCCGTCCGGTTCCGGGAAGTCGACCATGCTGCAGCTCATGGGCACGCTCGACCGACCGACCGAGGGGGTGGTGCGGCTGCTCGGGCACGACGTCGCGCGGCTGAAGGACCGTCAGCTCTCCGGTGTGCGGGCCAACTGGATCGGTTTCGTGTTCCAGCAGTTCTTCCTCACCGAGCACTTCACCGCGGTGGACAACGTGGCCAACGGCCTCTACTACCACGGGATTCCGGTACGCGAGCGGCGCGAACGCGCGGCCGACGCGCTGGCCCGGGTGGGCTTGGGTGGTCGACTCGACCACGTCCCGCGCGAGTTGTCCGGCGGCGAGCGGCAACGCGTCGCGATCGCCCGCGCGTTGGTCGCCCGACCCGCGTTGGTGCTCGCGGACGAGCCGACCGGCGCGCTGGACTCGCGCTCGGGGGCGACGGTGATGCGACTGCTGCACGAACTGCACGAAGACGGGACCACGATCGTGGTGATCACGCACGACCCGGGGATCGCCCGGTCGCTGCCGCGTCGGGTGGAGATCCTCGACGGCCGCATCCACGCGGACAGCGGTGTCTCCGGTGCGCTGCCGGTGGGGGTGCACGGATGACGACGACGGACCGGGACACCCTGGTCGGCCGGCCTGCGCCGTTGCCGTTGCCGGACACCGCGCGGCTGGGACCGGTCGACGTGGTGCGGGTCGGGCTGCTCGGGGTGCGCGGTCGGCCGATGCGCGCGGTCCTGTCCGGTCTGGGGATCGCGATCGGCATCGCCGCGATGGTCGCGGTGCTGGGCATCGGCACCGCCAGCCAGGCGCGGCTGATGGAGCAGATCCGCAGCCTGGGCACGAACATGCTCTCGGTCGGACCGGGGGACTCGATGTTCGGCGGGAAGGTGCCGCTGCCCGAGGACGCGGTGGACATGGTGCGCCGGATCGGCCCGGTGACCTCCGCCAGCGCCACCGCCCAACTGGACGGGCGGAGCGTGCGGCGCACCGACCGCATCGATCCGCGGGTGACCGGGGGCATCACCGTCGCCGCGACCCGCGAGGATCTGCTCGCCACGATCGGCGGCCGGGTGGCGAAGGGGCAGTGGTTCAACGCGGCCAACTCGCGCTATCCCACGGTCGTGCTGGGCGCGCGGGCGGCCGAGCTGCTCGGCGTCGACGGGCCGAATCGGCAGGTGTGGATCGGCGACCGGTGGTTCACCGTGCTCGGGGTCCTGGCCAAGGTGCCGCTGGCCCCCGAGGTGGATCATTCCGCCCTGGTCGGCTGGCAGGCCGCCCGCGACCTGCTCGGCTTCGACGGGCATCCGACCCGGATCTACGAGCGCTCCGCCGAGAACGCGGTCAACGACGTGCGCAACGTGTTGGCGGCGACGGCCAATCCGGCCGACCCCGCCGGCGTCAAGGTCAGCCGACCCTCCGACGCGCTGGAGGCACAACTCGCCGCCAAGAACACCTTCACCGCACTGTTCGTCGGCCTGGGCGCCGTCGCCCTCCTCGTCGGCGGGGTCGGCGTGGCCAACACCATGGTCATCTCCGTCCTCGAACGCCGCCAGGAGATCGGCCTGCGCCGAGCCCTGGGCGCCGGTCGCGGCCAGATCCGCCTCCAGTTCCTCACCGAGGCGGTCACCCTCTCCGGCCTGGGCGGCGTCGCCGGCGTGGTGCTCGGATTGATCGTGACCAGCGGCTACGCCCACGCACAGGGCTGGCCACTGGTCCTGCCGTGGCCGGCCATCCTGGGCGGCGTCGCGGCATCGGTGGCGATCGGGGCACTCGCCGGCCTGTACCCGGCCGGCCGGGCGGCACGACTGCCCCCGACGGAGGCACTCAGCTCGGGGTGAGGGTGAGGCTGAGGGCGAGAGTGGCGGATCGGGGCGGTTCGGCTCCTCGTCGGAAGCCACCCGTGTGGAACCTGGGCAAAACCTGGGCACTACCTGGGCAAGATTTGGCACGGGACGACTACCGGTATTCGGCGCGCCCGCCCACCCCTCCCGCCCTCGGCGAAGCCGCCCGCTCGTGGATCCCACCATCCACGAGCGGGCGGCTTCATCGTGTCCGAACCTCCGCTCCGCACTCCTGACCCCCCACCGGGCATTCGGCTCCCCACCAGGCGTTTTACGCCGATCCGGGGCCGATCCGGGGCCGATTCCGGGCCCACCCGGCCGCAGGTCTGCCGGACCATGCCGGTCGCCACACCGGGCAATCGCCGTCGCCACACCGGGCAATCGGCACGGCCACGCCGGGCAATCGGCGTCCGCGCAGGTCGGCGTGGGAGCGGAGGGGATACGTACGACCAGATGATGACGCAGGCATGGTGAAGTCATCGATTGGGTTGACGATGGTCGGCGCCGGCAGTCGGTAATCTTTGACGCGGAAAGCGGTTCACCACCTCGCATCGCCCGGCCGACCGGAAAATGTCGCAACCGCGGAGCGTCCGCCCAGCGTCAATCCACCGACGGTGTGTCGTGTCCCCGTAATCGAGGGGCGCAGCCGAGGGCAGGGCGTGGTGAACGCCACATCGCCACCGGCCCGGGTCCGTGGCCGTCGGACTCGACGAGTCGTTGGGGGTTGATCAGCAGTGTTGCGCGTTCTCGACGATGGCCGGGACGACGGCGACGGTGTCGCCGGCGGATCCGCCCCGACCGGCACGCTCACGCGGGCCCGGGTGCCGGTCGCCGCCGAGACCGCGGCCGGGGATGCCGTGCAGGCTCCGGTGGCCGGCGACGACGCGAAGACCACGCGACGCGACTGGCGGGGCCGGTTGTGGTCCGCCCCCTGGCAACTGCTGCTCTTCCTGTGGCGGACGTTGTGCGGAGAGTGGCGCGGCATCGTCGCGGATCCGGTGCGCCAACTGTGGCGCAGCCGCGGCAAGGGGCTCGCCCTCGCGGTCGTGGCCAGCTCCGCGGTGATCTTCTTCCACGCGATCGGGCAGACGCCGGCGGGCAAGACGGTGGTCCGGCTCGTCGGCGGCGTGAGTGCCGACCTGCCGCTGTGGCTGGCGCTGCTCCGGACGCCGGTGTCGTTGTTCGTGCCGGCCTTGAACCTGCCGGTCTGGGCGGGCATCACGCAGCTGTTCCTCGCGTTCGCCATCGCCCAGCTCTCGCTCGGCGCGGGTCGCACGCTGATGGTCGCCTACGTGACCACCCTCGCCGGCACGATGGGGGCCAGGGTCATGATCGCGATCGGTCCGGACCACGCACTCGGCCTGCCCTCGTCGGCCGCGCACGTGCTGGACACGGGTCCGTCGGCGGCGGTGGTCGGCCTGTTCACGTACCTCTCGGTCATCCACCGCGCACCCATACTCTTCACCATCACCGGCGGCTCGATGGTCCTGGAGTCGATCATCCTGCCGAACCTGGCCGGTCGCGAACACCTGATCGCGGTAGGCGCCGCCATCGTCCTGGGCCTGCTCGCCGGCCACACCCGCCCCCGCTGGTTGGCCTGGACCGACACCCCGCGCGCCCGCCTCGCCACCTCGACCGCCGCCCCCCGCGCCCGCCTCCGCGCACTGGCCGCCGCCCCGGGCGCCCGCCTTCGCGCCCTTCGCACGACCTGCCCCAACCCCACCCCGGACCCGGTCCCCACCCCCGCCTCGGAACCGGCCCCCACCCGCACCCGCGAAAACGCCTGACCCCACCGGCGCGCCCCCACGTCCGGGGCCGAAGCCACCCGACAAGCACCACGGGGTTCACTGCGCTTGCGGCCGGGGAGGGGCCGGCCGGCCTCCCGGCTGCTGTTTCGCTCGGTGTGGGATCGGCGCCGACGGGACTTGGGCGGCGTGCCCGTCGAAGGGCCGGTGGGGCAGAGGTCCAGACCAATATTGCGTGCCGTTCCGGGTGCTGGATACCGTCGAGGTACCCCGCCGGGCGTCCTTCCGGTGTGTCCGAGGCACGTCGAGTCCGCCACTTCGTGCTCCGCTTCGTCGTAGCCGGAGGTACCACCCGTGCCCGCTTCGCCCCTGCCCACCGCCCCTGCCCCGGCCCCCGGCTCGGTGATGGCCCGTGAGATCGCGGCCCAGCCCGAAGGGTTGGCTCGGATCCTGACCGACGGGCTCGACGCGATCGGGGCGGTCGCCGCGGAAATCCGGGCGCGGGACCCGAGGTTCGTGCTGTTCACCGGGCGTGGCACCTCCGACAACGCGGGGCTGTACGCGCGCTACCTCACCGAGGTGTTGCTCGGTCTGCCCGCGGGACTCACCTCGATGTCCACCACGACCGCCTACCGCGCCCGGCAACGACTGGCCGGCTGCCTGGTGGTGACGGTGAGCCAGTCCGGCGGTTCGCCGGACCTGATCGCCTCGGCGCGACAGGCCCGCGCGGACGGCGCACTCACCCTCGCGGTGACCAACAACGCCGAGTCGGTGCTCGCCCGTGAGTCCGACCTGCACCTGGACGTACTCGCCGGTCCCGAACTCGCGCTGCCCGCGACCAAGACCTACACCGCCGAACTGCTCACCCTGTTCCTGCTGGTGGACCACCTGCGCGGCGGCACCGGCGAGGCCGCCCGGGTGTTGCCCGACGCGGCTCGCGCGATCCTGGACCGGCAGGCCGAGGTCGAGGCGCCCGCCGAGCGCTACCGGTTCGCGGACCGGCTCGTGGTCACCGCGCGCGGCTACGGATATCCGACCGCCCGCGAGGCCGCGCTCAAGATCATGGAGACCAGCTACATCGGCGCCCAGGCGTTCTCCGGCGCGGACCTGATGCACGGCCCGCTCGCGATCGTCGACCGGGCCTGGCCGGTGCTCGCGGTGGCATCGGAGGGTGCGGGCGGGCAGGCGCTGCGGCCGGTGCTGGATCGGCTGCGCGAACGGGGCGCGGATCTGTACGTGATCGGGTCCGCCGAGTCGGTGGCCGAGTACGGTCGGGGCTTCGTGCTGCCGACCGGGGTCGCCGAGGAGGTGTCGCCGATCCTGGAGATCCTGCCGTTGCAACTGCTGGCCCGCGAGGTCGCGTTGGGACGCGGCTGCGACCCGGACGCGCCGCGGGCGCTGGCGAAGGTGACCGAGACGCGATAGCGCGGTGGGGCCTCGCCGCCCGGTGGTGCCGTCAGGCGGTCCGGTTCAGGTCGGCCGACGCCTCGCGCGCGTCCAGGAGTTCGTCCCAGTGCGTCTTTGCCCATGTGCACGCGGCGGCCATCGGGACCAGCATGCTGCGGCCCAGCGGGGTGAGTGCGTACGTCACCCGGCGGACCGGGGAATCGTGGGCGGTGCGGCTGATCAGACCGTCGCGCTCCAGCGTGCGCAGCGACCGGGTGAGCACCTTCGCGGTGACGCCGTGCATCGGCACGCGCAATTCGGAGAAGCGCCGGGGACCGTGCTCCAGGCAGCGGATGATCATCGCCGCCCATTTGTCGCCGAAGCGGATCGGGGACAGGTTCGACGGGCAGACCGGATCGAACATGTCCGCGGACAGGGGCTCTTCGGTGGCCTCGCTCATGGGCCCACCGTAGTGGGTATCCGAGAGGTAACCACCGTCCTGGGTAGCTTGGCCGCGGCAGTCGCGACCAGGGGATCGACGGACGAACAAGGTGGACACATGAGCAACGGCATCATCGTTTTCGGCGCGGGTGGGCGGACCGGACGCACGGCCGTCGCGGAGGCATTGCGCCGGGGGCACCGGGTCACCGCCGTGGTGCGCGATCCGGCGAAGTACGCGGATCTGGCCGGCCCGGAGGTACGGGTGGTCGCGGGTGATGTGACCGACGCCGACGCGGTGGCGGCGCTCGCGGTGGGCCACGACGCGGCGATCGCGGCGGTGTACGACCCGGCCGCGCCGATGGGCGACTTCTTCGTGCGGGCGGTGCGGGCGCTGCTCGCGGGGTTGTCCCGGGCGGGGGTCGGGCGGTTGGTGTGGGTGGGCCTGGCCTCGGTGTTGCCGACCGCGTCCGGCGAACCGCTGATGGACACGCCGGACTACCCGCAGGAGTACCGGGCGTTCTTCCTCGCGCACGGCGAGGGCAACGCGGCGCTGCGCTCGTGGGACGGCGCGCCGGAGTGGGTCGTGCTGAGCCCGGCGGGCGACTTCGACCACGAGGGCGTTCGAACCGGGAACTGCCGCGTCGCGCCCGCCGATGCGCAAAGCCGGGTGTCCTACCCGGACTTCGCGATCGCGTTGCTGGACGAGATCGACGCGCCGAAGCTGCGCGGGGTGCACGTCGGGATCGAGGACGGGCGATGAGCGAGCCGGCGCACCGCACCCGGCCCGGCGGCCGGCCCCCTGTCCGGTGGATCTTGGTGGAGCGGGCCGCGTCGTCCGGTGCGGCGAGGTGCGGTGCCGGGCGGCGCGGCCCCACCAAGACCCGCCGGACAGGAGCCTAGGCCCGCGCCGAGCCCGTGTGTTCGACCGCGAACAGGCGGTGTTCGACTCGGTCGAGGGCGACTCGTACGGCGCCGAGCGCGACGCCGTCGGCGCCCAGTGCGGACAGTTCGACGCGGGGCATGCGCAGGCACAGTCGGCGCAGTTCGGTGGTCAGCGGCGGGACCGCGTCCGCGAGGCCCGCCGCCCAGCCGCCGATCACCACGATCTCCGGGTCCAGTGCCAGCACCAGCGCGGTGACGTCGTGGATCAGGCGCTGGACGAAGCGGTCCACCGCCTCGGTCGCGGTCCGGTCGCCCTCGGCCGCGTGCCGGAACACCTCGCCGACGGCCGCCTCGTCCAGTGGCGGCAGCGGCGTGCCGGTGGTGGACAGCAGGTTCTCCGGGGTGACCTGGCGGCCCAGCAGGTGCAGCGCGCCGATCTCGCCCGCGGCGCCGCCGAAGCCGCGGTGCAGGCGGCCGTTGATGAACGAGCCGGCGCCCGGGCTGAGGCCGGCCATCACGTAGACGATGTCGTCGGAACCGACCGCGATGCCCTTCCAGCGTTCGCCGATCGCGGCCAGGTTGGCGTCGTTCTCGACCTGGATCGGACAACTGAACGAGCGGCCGAGTCGGCCGCCGAGGTCCAGGCCGGTCCAGCCCGGCATCGCCGAGGACAGCGTGACCACACCCTCGGTGTTCACGATCCCGGGCGTGCCCACGCCCACGCCCCACAACGAACCCCGGGAGACCTGGGCCCGGCGCAGCGTCTCGCTGATCAGGCCGCGCACGCGTTCGAGCCGATCCTCGGCCTCGCAGTCCTCCTCGACGGTGCGCGCGGCCCGGCCGACGATGGTGCCGGCGAGGTCCGCGAGCACGACCCGGATGTGGTGCACGCCGACGTCGATGCCGAGCAGGTGACCGGCCTCGGCGTGGAAGCGGAAGCGGCGGGCCGGCCGGCCGCGCGGCCGGCTGCCGTCCTCGCTCTCGGCGGTGGTGGTCTCCACGACCAGGCCCTCGGCGAGCAGGCCGTCGACGACCCCCTCGACGGTGGGGCGGGACAGGCCGGTGGCCTCCATCAGCGCGGTCACGGTCAACACCTCGCCACCGCGCAACGTGCGCAGGGTCGCCGCGGAGTTGATCCGCCGGACCACGGAGGAGTCCCCGCCCGTCGCCTGTGCCACAGCTCATGTCCTCTCGTCGCGCCGTCGCGCGGCACGTCCGACCGGGCCGTCGGGCCCGTCGGATACGTCGTCGCTCAGGCGCGGATGGTACCCAGGTTTCGCGTCGTGATCAGGACGCGGGCCGCAACGCGGTCGGCCCCGCCTCGGCGAACGCCAGCCGGCAGGTGTCGGCGCGGTAGGTGGCCACGGTGACCGCGGCGGTCCGGCCGAGTGCGGTGTACGTCGTCGTCACGATCAGCACGGCGGTACCGGGCGGGCGCTCCAGGTAACGCGCCTCCTCGGCCTCGGCCACGCCCAGTTCGACCGCGCGGTGCCGGCTCTCCAGGCGGTGCCCACGCAGTTGACGCAGCATCAGCGAGGCGCGCTCGAAGCCCGGGACCCGGGTGGACAACGAGGGCACCACGGCGCGGGAGACGTACAGGCATTCCAGGCCGACCACCTGGCGCATCGAGAACTGTCGGCGGCGCAACCGGTGCACCAGGGCCGAGGGGCGGCCCTTGAGGGTGTCCGCGAAGTCGTCGGTGACCGGCACGGTGGCGCAGTCGATCACCTCGCGGTCGCGCAGGTCCACACCCGGCCAGCCCTCGCCCTCGGCGCTGAGCGAGACGTCCACGCGCGGTCCGGCGACGGTGGTGCCGGCGCCGCGCTTGCGGACCAGTCGGCCTTCGAGTTCGAGCTGTTCGAGCGCGTGCCGCAGGGTGGCCCGGGCGACGCCGAAGCGGGCGGCGAGGTCGCGCTCGTTCGGCAGGATGTCGCCGGAGCTGAAGTCCGCCTCGATCGCCTTCAGCAGCGAGGTGCGCAGTTGCCAGTACTTGGGCTCGCCGAAGACCGCTTCGTCCGGCAATGTCGCCATGCTGCTCACGGACGCCCCCTCGGCTGGCCGACGCCTGCGCGGCGCGGACTTATTGCATGCTCGGTTTAGTAAAGACGGTTGAATATAACCCCGTCGGACCGCGAAAGGTCCAGACCAAGTCGGTCCGAGTTCCCGGTGACCTGGCTCACACCACCGGGCCCGAACCGCCCACACCCGAGCTGACCTGCGCGAATGTCACGCCGCGCGCGCGGGCCCGGATGCGGGCCGGCTAAACCTCGCGACACGCCGGTCGCGGCCTCGTGCCCGGAGCCTGCCCGATGGTGAAGGCGACCCGACGAAGAGGTTTCCCCGCCCGGGCGACTCCCGGGCGAACATCGGGCGTCGGTCCGCCCGGCGGCCGAGGTCGAACGCGCGGCGAAGAGCGCCCTCCGCGCTGCGGCCGAGCGTGCGATTCCAACGGTAACTGGCCCATGTACCAAGGCAGTTGACCGAGCACGCCGGATCGTGTGGAAACGTGTCGAAGCGGGCGGTGCGAGTGCGCGTCGGTCCGGACCCGGCGGAATCTCCCGGAGTCGGATCGGGTGGGCGCGCGGGGCGGTCCCGGTGGATGCGCAGGTCGGTCCGGGTGTGCGCGTCGGGCCCGGAAATTGGTCCAGTCCAATGTATTGACGGGTCGGAAGGGGAAGGCCCACCCTTTGGCCATTGGTCTATACCAAGTCCCCCGAGGGAGTCCCCCGTGGCACGTCGCTACGTCCCCGTCCTCGCCGCCGCAGCCGCGTCGGCGGGGTTGATCTCGCTGTTCGCGTTCACCGGTGGTGCGACCGCCGCCGGCCCCGCCGCGTCACCGGCGACCACCGGCATCGGCAGCAACTGGTACGCCGCCGCCCCCTACCTGATGCCGCTCGACAACGACCCGCCGGACGCCGGCGCGGTGATGGACGCCACCGGCCTCAAGGCGTTCCAGCTCGCCTTCATCCTGGCACCCAACGGCGGCGGTTGTACGCCGACTTGGGACGGCACCAAGCCGACCTCGACGGATACCGCGGTGGCCGGGGTGATCGCCGCGATCCGGGCCAAGGGTGGTGACGTCTCGGCCTCCGCCGGCGGCTACGGCGGCACCAAGCTCGGCCAGACCTGCGGCACCCCCGAGGCCACCGCCGCCGCGTATCAACAGGTGATCGACAAGTACGCGCTCAAGGCGCTGGACTTCGACCTGGAGGAACCGGAGTACGAGAACGCCGCGGCCATCCGCAACGAGATCGGCGCGGCCCGGATCATCCAGCAGCGGAACCCGGGCATCTACCTCTCGGTGACCACGGCCGCCACCGCCGACGGCACCGGCTGGTTCGGCAAGCAGATGCTCAACGAGGCCAAGGCGCAGGGCTTCGTCCCGGACAACTTCTCCATCATGCCGTTCGACGGCGGGTTCAACGGAGCCGCCGCGCAGACCTCGGCGCTGACCAACTTCAACACCATCCTGCGCAACACGTTCGGTTGGGACACCGCCACCGCCTACGCGCACGAGGGCATTTCGCAGATGAACGGACGCAGCGACACCGGAGAGTACTTCTACCAGGCCGACTTCCAGGCCGTGTACGACTACGCGATCAGCCACCACATGGCGCGCTTCACGAACTGGTCGGTCAACCGGGACCGTCAGTGCACGCCACCGGACAACAATGGCAAGACCTCGGGCGTGTGCAGCAGCGTGCCGCAGGCCGCCTGGGACTTCACCAAGTACTCCGTCCGGTTCGCGGGTGCCACGCCGCCCACCACGACCCCGCCCACGACGACCCCGCCGACCACCGTCCCGCCGAGCACATGCAGCACGACGCCGTGGGACCGCGCGGCGATCTACACGGCGAACAACAGCGTGTCGCACAACGGTCATTCGTGGAAGGCGAAGTGGTGGACCCAGGGTGAGGAGCCGGGTACGACCGGCCAATGGGGTGTCTGGCAGGACCTGGGCGCCTGCTGACCCCGGACCCGCCGACCCGGACGCACCGACCCCGGCCGGTGCGCGACCTGCGCCGCCGCGCGTGACGACGCCGCGGTGAGCGCGAGGATGGGCCGGAGTCGCCGATCGGGCGACTCCGGCCCGTCGCCGGTGGGCGGGAACGCGGAATACTCGCTCGTCCGGTCCCGGACCGGATGCCTAGGATCGACCGATGACGACCTCGGATCATGCCGCCGTTTCCGATGCCGTGTCCGATGCCGTGCGGCGGGCCGACGTCGATTGGCTCTTCGCCCGTTTCGCCGATACGGCCTGCCCGGTCACGGTGCTGCGGCCACTGATCGGGCACTCGGACCCGGCGCTGCGTCACCTCGGCGTCGTGCTGCTCCGGGAGCGTGCCGCGAGCGCCGATCCGGGCACCGCCGCGGAATTGGCCACCCTGCCGGCGACCGTGCCCGCGCTGCCCGCCGAGACGGCCCTGGTGTCGGCCGAGGCGTATGCCCGACTGTCGGTGTCGGCGCAGGTGCCGCTGCCGGAACGACGCGCCGACGGGAATCCGACCGAGTGGCCGGCCCGGGTCCGGGTCGCCTGGTTGCGGGCGCGGATCATCGGCCGGCCCGAGGCGACCCTGGGGGCCGAACCCCCGGGCGAGGAGCTGTACCAGGCGGTGCGCGCGATCGACGCCGAGGCGCCGGCCGATCCGGACGGCTACCTGCGCGCGTTGCTCGCCCGGCCCGAGCCGGTGCTGCGCGCGGCGGCCCTGCGGGTGCTGCGGGAGGCGGTGCACGGCGCGTTGCTCGACCCGGCGCGGGCGCGCGACCGGTTGGTCGAGCTGCTGGATCCGGTCGGTGGCGCGCCCGTGGTTGCGGGCGCGTTGGCCGAACTCGCCGAGCCGTGGGCCTTCGGCGCGGCGCCGTCCGGGATCGAGGCCGCGTTGCGGCGGTCGGTGTCCGAGCACGCGCAGGCCGTGGAGACGGCCGCCCGGTTCGGCCTGTCCGGGCTGCTGCGCGAGATCGCGGCGGATCCGCGCCTGCCCGGAGAGCGGCGGCGGCGCGCGCTCACGCTGGTCGGCGAGTTCGCCGAACGCGGCGATACGGCGGCGCTGTCGGCGCTCGCCCGCACCGATCCGCTGCTGTTCGCCGAGCCGTTCGTGGCGTGTCTGCGGGCGATGCATCAACGTGGGCACTTCGTGCGACCCGGCGAGGTGCCGGCCGTCGTGGAGTGTGCGCTCGCCGACCACCGGGTCTCCCCGGTGCACTTCGCGATCGTGTTGTTCACCGTGCGGCACGAGGCACTGCGGGCCCTGACGGCGGTGTCGGACGACGATCCCGATTGGCCCCGCTGCCTGGACCTGCTGCGCGCGCTGGCCGAGCAGGGCGCACCCGAGCTGTCGGTCGGCGAAGTGCTCACCGCGCGGCTGGCCGACTCGCGGCGGCCGGAGCCGATCCTGTCCGTCCTGCGCGAACTGCGCCATCGTGACGCGGAGGACGCAGTGCTCGCCGCCCTGCCCCGGGCCCCGGGGGCGGCGCTGCGCACCCTGGAGGCGATCGGCGGCCCGCGCACGGTCGCGGCCCTGCGCGCGGGGCTGGCCATGGACGACCCGGACGGCGTGATCGTGCCGCACCTGCGCGCGGCGGCGGATCGGGCGCTGGAACTGGTGTGGCACCTCACCGACGACCCGCAGGCCCGCCGGGAGTTGCGCGCCCGGCTCGACCGCCGGGAGTTGCCCGAACGGATCGCGGCCGACCTGGGCATCCCCGATCCGGACGAACTCGCGCTGCTCACCGCCGACCTCGACGCGCGACGGCCGGTGCAGGCGCTGTGCCGGCTCGCCCGCAACGGCGACGCGCGCACCCTTCCCGCGCTCGCCGACCTGCTGCTGCGCGTGGTGAGCGACCTGGTGACGGATCGGGGGGAGGAGGTCGCCGAACCGGTCGTGCCGGACGAGGTGCTCGAAGCGATCGGCGGACTCGGCGAACGGCTGTACCGGCGCCGCGCGTTGCGCCCGGTGTGTCTCCTGGACGCGGACCGTCCGGAGGCGGCACGCGACGTCCTGCTCGCCGACCTCACGTTCGATCTGCTGGACCGCGCGGGGATCACCGCCGCCGAAACGGCCATCCTGCTCGACCTCCTGGGTCGGACCGGTGTCTCGGACGTCAAGCGACGGATCCACCACCTGATCCGGCATCGCGATCCGCACGTCCGCAAGCGCGCCATCGCGCTGTCGGCCCGCGCCGTCGCCCCCGACGAGGCCGGGTCGTTGTCCGCGAGCCTGATTCCGCTCACCTCGGCCGCCGACCCGCAGACGGTGCGGCAGGCCCTGCGGGCGCTCGGCGAGGCGCGGGCCCATGGGGCGGCCGAGGCGATCGCGGCCTGCCTGGACCACCCGGTGATGAACATCCGCAAGACGGCGGCACGGGCCCTGCTCGACGCGGGTACGCCGGCCCAGGTCCCGGCGTTGCTTCGGCTGCTCGGCCGGCACGACAACCCGGGCCTGCGCGAGTCGGCGACGGCCGCGCTGCGGGCCGTTCTGGGCGCGGGATACGCCGCGTGTGTGGTGTCCGCGGCGGAGCGGGTCACGGACGCCCGCGAGCGGGGGCTGCTGCTCGACGCGCTGGACCGCGAGTTGTCCGCACCGGCGGTGGCGGCGCTGGTCCGACGCGGCTCGCCGCTCGCCGGGCCGCTGCTCGCGGGCCTGGCAACCGGCGGACACACCTTGCGAATCGGCGCTCCGGCGGACCTGGCGGCGGAACTCGCGGCGTACGGCCACGCGCCGGCCGAGCCGGCGACGGCGGAGGACGCCGAGCTCCGGGCCGACCTGACGATGCTCGCCCGATCTTGCCGACCCGCCGGGGACGCGCGGGCGGTGTTGCGCCTGGCCGCAGGGCCGGATCGGCCGAACCGCGCCCAACGGGACGCCCTGCGCGGGGCGTTGCCCTGGTTGCTCGCGCTCGCGCGCGAGCGGCCCGCGAGTCGGGCGGCGGTCCTGCGTTTGGTGCTCGATGCCTGCCCGGCGCCCTGGTCGGATCCGGAACACCGCGCGTTCGCAGATGCGTTCGACGTGCTCGCGGCCGAACTGGGCACCGTGGACGGGGTCGGTGGGGTGCTCGAAGCGATCGCGGGCTCGTTGTCCGAGGTGGCCGGCTTCGGGTTGGCGGGTCGGATCCGCGCGCTGCCGGCGCGATCCTTCGCCGGTCGGTCGCCGTTGGCGGTGCTGCGGCGCTGCGGGGCCGTACTCACCCGCGAGGACGTGCAGCGGGCGCTGGCCGGGGTGCGCCGCGGGCCCAATCCCTGGGAGGCCGAAGTCGCGTTGCTGCGCGAGGTGTTCGGGCCGGCAGATGCGGAATCGGCGACCGCCGGGGTGCCGATCGACCCAGCCGCCGCGACCCGCACCACCGCCGCCGCGGCCGCCTGGCGGTCCGCGCTCGGCGACGCGGTGCGCTCGGCCGGCGCGCTCGCCGCCTTCCGGGCTGCGGGCGAACCCGTCGACCTCGACTCCCGATCGTGTGTCGCCGCGCTGATCGACGCCTTCCCGAACGCCGAGGCGTCGACCCGGGCGCCCCTGCTCGACTGGTTGACGGAGCTTCAGCCGATCGACGCACCGCCGTGGACCCTGGCCGAGC
Organism: Embleya sp. NPDC059213; assembly: GCF_042754445.1. NCBI lineage: Bacteria > Bacillati > Actinomycetota > Actinomycetes > Kitasatosporales > Streptomycetaceae > Embleya > Embleya sp. NPDC059213. The sequence goes on along the minus strand of NZ_JBHZAV010000022.1, from coordinate 67,212 downwards.
AGGCCGCCCGCACCGCGGTGCCCACGCGTGTTCCGCAGGCCGGCGATCTGGACCAACCCCGCTCGACCGCCCAGCGTGAGCGGCTGCTCGCACTGCTCGCCTCGGCCGAACCGGCCCGCCGCACCGCCGCCGCCCGGTTGTTGGGCGATTGGGCGGAACCGACGGTACGGCGGGTGCTCCTCGACGCCTGGCTGCGCGGCGGGTTCGACCTGCCCCCGCGGGCCGAACTCGCCCGGGAACTGCTGTCGATCATCGATTTCGACGGCTACGACGAGGCCGGTCGGGAACGTGCCGCGGGTCTGTGCGCGAGGATGCGCCCGGACGACCTGGAGCGGATGGCGCCGTTCCTGATCTCGTGGTGGGAGGACGGCGCACCGGCCACCCGAGCACAGGCCTTCGCCGCGGCCCGTCGACTCCCGGGCGAGCTGCTCGCCGAGGCGTTGCGGACCCGGCTCGCGGCGGGCCGCCGGGGTGGTCTCGACCTGTTGCTCGATCGGTCGATCCGACGCACCCCGGAACTGACCGAGGTGGTACGCCGGTTGCGGGCGGAGGGCCACCGTGCCCTCGCCGACCGGCTGACCCTGACCGACGGACCGCTGCTGCGGGCCGGTGCTCCGGGCCACAACGGTGCGGCGCTGATCGAGCTGCGCAGGCGTGCCGTGCCCGTCGGCGCCGAGCGTCCCACGCGCGACGAACTGATCGGCGTCGTTCGCGGCGACGCCCCCGAACAGGCCCGCCGGGCCCTGTCCCGACTCGCCGACGAGCATGGCCGCGATGCGCAGGTCCGGGAGCTGGTGGTCGAGTTGCTGAGCCATCCGGTGCCGAGGGTGCGGCTGCACGCGCATCGGGTCTCGCGGCGCATCCTGGACCGTCCCGAATACCTGCGCAACACCGAGAAGTTGCTCGACGACCCGCGTCGCGATGTCGTCCGAGGGGCCATTCGTACCCTGTCGCACGCCGGTTGGGAGCCCGCCGTGCCGACCCTGCTCACCCTGTTCGGCGACTCCGACCAGGCCATTCGCGAGGCGGCCGGCGACGGATTGGCCCGGATCGGTCCGCCGGTGTTGCCGATGTTGCGCAGGGCCGCCGCCCGCGCCCGCCCGGATCGCCGCGCCCGCTATCTCGAACTGCGCGACCGCATCGCGGCGACCCCGAGGTGATCGGGCCGGCCCCGGGGTCGGTGTGCCTCAGCGCGTGGGGGTCACCGGCCGGTGCAGCCACATGTGCAGGGTGAACGGACTGCCGCGGCGGTCGCGGACGATCGTCGGGGCGTCGGTGCGGACGAAGCCGGTGGCCCGGGCGACCGCGATACTGGCGGCGTTGTCCGGCGGGATCCGCAGGCCCACCTCGCGGACACCCACCACCCGGTAGGCGTAATCGGTCATCAACCGGACCGACTTCGCGGCCAACCCCCGGCCGCGATGGGCGGCCCCGATCGCGTACGCCAACTCGGCCACGTCGGGCTCCTCCTCGGTGCCGACGAACAGCATGACCACCCCGCACGGCGCGTCGCCGTCGAGCGTCACGGCCAATTCGATCGAGCGCTCCCGGGCCCGCGACAACCGGCCCTTGGCCAGGAACTCGCGGGCGGCATCGGTGTCGAAGGGCGACGCGAGCGGGGTCCATCGTGCCGTCTCGACCTCGTCGAACAGCTCGACCAGGGCCGGGACATCGGCGTCGGTCCACTCCCGCAACCGGATTCCGGGGCCGGTCAACTCGACGGAGGTCGACAGTCGATACGGGGGAGGGGGTTCGGTGGTCATGGTTCGAGTGTGCCCGGTGCCCGCCGGGCCCGGGCGGGATTCGGCGGGCGACGACGAACGGGGCCCCGCACCGGTGTGCGGGACCCCGTTCGTGATCGGGTGCGGCTCAGCGGCGTTGGGCCGCGGCCGCGTCGCGTGGGTCCTGGACCTTGGTGCGGTACAGCCACAGCGCGACGCCGACGATCAACACCCCGCAGGCGACTCCGAGTTCCTTGTAGCCGCCGTAGCCGGTGATGGAGAAGCCGGTCGCGCCGACCACCAGCACCACGGTCAGGAACGCGGCGAGCAGCCAGGCCAACGGGATGAAGAAGTCGGGCAGCCGGATCGGACGGGCCAGGTCGGGGCGGTCCTTGCGCAACATCGCGAAGCCGGAGATGGCCAGGATGTGGGTCAGGATGTAGCCGAGGTTGCCGGTCACGATGATCGCCAGCGGCGTCTTGAGCGCGATCAGGATGACCACGTTGACCGCGAGCGCGATCATCAGCGCCCGAGCCGGCACGCCGCGCTTGTCGAGCACGCCGACCTGCTTGATCGTGGTGCCCTCCTTGCCCATGTTGTAGAGCACGCGCGAACCGTCGGCCAGACCGGTGATCATGATCAGCAGCAGCGACGCGATCAGGAAGACCACCATCAGGTCGGCCGCGCCGCCCACCAGGTCGTTGAACGCGCCGACGTAGAAGGTGGTCGGGTCGAGCGCGATCGCACCCTCGCCGACGTACCCGGCCAGCGCCAGCGGCAGCAGGATGAACACGCCCAGCGAGAACAGCACGCCCGCGCGCAGGGCCCGCGAGGTGTCCTTGACGGTGTCCTTGTACTCCGGGGCGAAGGTCGCGCAGACCTCGACGCCGAACGACGTCCAGGCCATCACGTACAGCCACACCAGCGACTCGCGGATGCCCGCCGCGCCGTGCAGGTTCCAGTGCAGGTTGCTCGCGCTCCAGTCGCCACTGGCGAACGGCAGCACGATGAACACCGCGAGCGGCACCAGGAGCATGCCGCCGGTGACGTAGACGACCCACATCGCGACGTGCAGGCCGAACATGGCCGCGCCGAACAGCAGCACGATCACCGCGAGACCGACCACGATCGGGAAGGTCAGCTCGGCGATGCCCAGGTCCAGGGTCCAGTCCTGGCCCTTGAACCACTGGGCCTGGACGAGTGAGCCGATGATGCCCGCGTACACGGACAGCGCGGTGGTCCAGGGGAACCAGTAGCCGATGCTGGCCAGCGGACCGACGAACGGGGCGCGCTTCTTCCAGCCCTCGGTCGCGTAGTGCGCGATGCCGCCGGACGACTCGGGGAACATCGCGGCCAGCTCGGTGTAGATCCAGTTGGCGATCGTGGCCAGGACCATCGAGCCGGCCCACAGGGCGATCGCGCCCCACGCGCCCAGGCCGCCGATCGACGCGCCGAGCGAGGCGATCAGGGCGGCGGGCATGGTCAGCGACATCGCGAAGCCGTCGTACCAGCGCATCTTCTTGGCGAGCGCGGGCGGGTTCGCCGCGGTGCCGGAGGTGGCGGGGCCGGTGGAGCCGGAGGCGGCCGGCTTGGGTGATGCGGACATCTGTGTCCCCTTCGCGGGGTGGGAGCGGCCGGCGGGTGAGCCCGGGGGACGGCCGCTTGGGGGAGGGGGGTGCGGGCTGCGGTGGCGCCGTGGCCCTGCTGTCGGCCCTGTTATAGATCCGAGTTTTCGACCACGTCAAGGGTTCGTCTTTGTTCATTCGACAAATGAGACCTGTGGAAGTTGCTCATTGAGATCTATTGACAGGTCAAAGTTGCTGATGAAGTCTGAGCACAACGTCGCCCCAAGGCAGAGAGGGACCCCCGCATGAGCAGCAACGGCTCCGCCCGTCACCAGTTCTTCATCAACGGCGCCTACGTCGACGGCTCCGGCGCCGAGGGCTACGACGTGATCAGCCCGGTCACCGGTGAGTACGTCGCCACCATCCCGGTGCCCACCACGGAGGACCTGGACAAGGCCGTCGCCGCCGCCAACACCGCGCAGCGCGCGTGGGCCAGGGTCAACGTCTGGCAGCGTGCCGAGCTGTGTCACCGCATCGGCGACGAGATCACCAAGCGCGTCGACGAGCTGGCCCGCCTGCAGACCCTGGAGCAGGGCAAGCCGCTCGCCGAGTCGGTCGCCGACATCGAGGAGGCCGCGCAGCTCTTCCACCTGCACGCCGAGGACGCGGTCCGGCTGCACGGCGAGACGATGCCCTCCACCGACGGCACCAAGCGCATGTGGACCTTCTACGCGCCGGTCGGCACGTGGGGCATCATCACCCCCTGGAACTTCCCGCTGCTCATGCTCGCCGAGTTCGTCGCCCCGGGCCTGGCCACCGGCAACGCGCACGTGGTCAAGCCGCCGGCCAACACGCCGCTGACCGTGCTCAAGGCGATGGAGGCGTTCGTCGCCGCCGGCGTGCCCGAGGGTCTGATCAACATCCTCCCGGGCGAGGGCGCCACCGGCGACGCGCTGGTGCGGCACGACGGCATCGACGCGATCGGCTTCATCGGCTCCTCCGCGACCGGCGCCAAGATCCAGGCCACGGCGGGCCTCAAGCGCTCGATCATGGAGTGCTCCGGCAACGGCCCGCTGGTGGTGCTCAAGGACGCCGACCTGGACGCCGCCGCCAAGGCCGCGGTCTACGGCGCGTACCTGTGTGCGGGCCAGGTCTGCTGCGCCACCGAGCGGGTGATCGTGGTGGACGAGGTGCACGACGCGTTCGTGGCCGCCGTACTGCGGGCCGCCGAGGACGTGGTGCTCGGCGACCCGTTCGACGCCGCGACCAACCTGGGCTCGCTCAACAACGAGGGTGTCGCCGCGAAGATGGACCGGCACATCGCCGACGCGCACGAGCGGGGCGCCAAGGTGCTTCTGGGCGGCAAGCGCCGGGAGGGCATGCCGACCGACCTGTACTACGAGTTCACCGTCGTGGACCGGGTCCCGGTGGACAGCCTGCTCTCGCGCGAGGAGTCGTTCGGCCCGGTCGTGCCGATCATCACCGCGGTGGACGAGGACGACGCGCTGCGGTTGGCCAACGACGACAAGCTCGGCCTGCAGGGCGCGGTGTTCACGAGCAGCATGCGGGCGGCGTATCGCTTCGTCGAGGAGATGGCCGTGGGGCAGGTCGTGGTCAACGACAGCACGTGCTTCTGGGACGTGAACATGCCGTTCGGCGGAGCCGGCAACCGCGGTACGGGTTGGGGTCGGATCGGCGGCAAGCACACGCTCCTCGACATGTCCGATCTCCGGACGGGCGTCATCAACCTCTGAGGGACCCGATCGCCGGGCCGGGCCTCACGCGCCGGCCCGGCCCGGTGGCCTCGAACGCGGGCCGGGCTGATTCGACCCGGCCTGCGTCCGAGGTGGCCTCAAGCGCCGGCCGGGCCGGTTCGCGCGAACCGGGCCATCCAAGCGTCAGCCGAGCCATCGCCGCCCCGGCCGGCGTTCGAGGCCAAGCAAGAGCATGAATATCGGCCACGACCCGCAGGGGAAACCGCATGACCCCCACCCACCGCACCGCGCTGCTCCGGACCGCCCGGGAGCCGTTCTGGCTGGATCGGCCCGAGCACCCGGAGCCGCTGGCCCGCCAGGTCGGGGACACCCGGACCGACCTGGCCGTGGTCGGCGGCGGATACACCGGGCTGTGGACCGCGCTGATCGCCAAACAACGCGACCCCGGCCGTGACGTCCTGGTGCTCGAACAGGGCACCTGCGGCCACGCCGCCAGCGGGCGCAACGGCGGCTTCTGCTCACCCAGCCTCACCCACGGGCTGGCCAACGGCCTACAGCGCTGGCCGGACGAGATCGACACGCTGCAACGCCTGGGTGCGCGGAACCTGGACGCGTTCGAACGCGACCTGGACACGCACGGCATCGACTGCGGCTTCGCCCGCACCGGCAAGGTCGCGGTGGCCGCCACCCCGTGGCAGGCCCAGGCGCTGCGCGCGTCCGTACCCGTGGCCAATCGGCACGGCGAGCAGGCCACGTACCTCGAAGACGACGCGCTGCGGGCGTACGTCGACTCGCCACTGTGGTCGGCGGGCGTCTGGCAGCCCGACTACGCGCTCCTGGACCCGGCCCGCCTGGTGTGGGGACTGCGCCGGGCCTGCCTGGACGCGGGCGTACGGATCGTGGAACGCACCGAGGTCACCGCGATCGACACCAGGCCCGCCGATCTGATCCGGCTCACCACCCCGTACGGGATCGTCGGCGCGCGCCGGGTCGCACTGGCCACCAACATCTACCCGCCGCTGCTGCGCCGGCTCGGCCTGAGCATGGTGCCGGTGTACGACTACGCGCTGACCACCGAGCCGCTGACGGACGATCAGCTCGCCGCGATCGGCTGGACCGGTGCGCACGGCGTCACCGACGCGGGCAACCAGTTCCACTACGTGCGCAAGACGGACGACAACCGCATCCTGTGGGGCGGCTACGACGCCATCTACCACTTCGGCAGCCGGGTGGACGAGGCGCTGACCCAGCGCCCGGAGACGTTCGACGTGCTCGCCGAGCAGTTCGCCGCGACCTTCCCGCCGTTGGCCGACGTCGCCTTCTCGCACGCGTGGGGCGGCGTGATCGACTCGACCACCCGGTTCTGCATGTTCGCCGGCACCGCCGCGGCCGGCCGGGTCGGCTACGCCCTCGGCTTCACCGGACTGGGCGTGGGGGCGACCCGGTTCGGTGCGGAGGTGGTGCTCGACCTGCTCGCCGGGACCCGGACCGAACGTACGGAGCTGGAGATGATCAGGCGCAAGCCGATCCCGTTCCCGCCCGAGCCCGCGCGCTGGATCGGCATCCAGGCCACCCGCTGGTCGATGGCCCGCGAGGACACGCACGGCGGTCGCAACATGTGGCTGCGCACCCTCGACCGGCTCGGCCTGGGCTTCGATTCGTGAACGAGGCGGGCGGCACCGGCGGGCGGGGCGCACCCGAGGAGCGGGAGGAACAGGGCAAGATGGCGGGCGAAGATCGAGAGGACGTGCCGAACTCGGCGCCGCAGCACACCCGGAGCAGCCGCATGAACCCCGCAGGCCCGTTGGACGACATCGACCGGCGCATCATCGCCATCCTCCAGGCCGACGGCCGGCGGGCGTACAAGCAGATCGCCGAGGACCTGGGCATCCCGGCGTCCTCGGTGCGCTATCGGGTGCAGCGGCTGGAGGAGAGCGGCACGCTCCAGATCGTCGGCATCGCCAATCCGCTGACGATCGGTTTCGATCGGCTCGCGATGATCGGCATGCGGGTCCGCGCCGGCAGCGCCCGGGAGGTGTGCCGCGAACTGCGCGAACTACCGGAGACGTCCTACGTGGTGATGGTGGCCGGCCAGTACGACGTGATGGTCGAGGTGATCTGCCGCGACACCGACCACTTCACCGACCTGCTCAACCGCCGACTGCTGCTGATCGACGGGGTGGTCTCCACCGACTCCTTCTTCGTCCTCGAAGTACACAAGTTGGCCTACGGCTGGGGCGTCGGGGGTGTGGAGTCCTCGCTGCTCGACTCGCCGGAGATAGCGCCGGGTTCGGGGTTGGACCAGCGCGACAATCGTTGAGCCGCCGATTCGGCCACCGGCCACCGGCGCGTGCTGCCTAGAATCCGCAGCATGACCGATATGCGGGTGGGGGAGTGGCTGGTCGACGTGTCGGCGCCGCTGGGCAGCGGGCACTTCGCGCGGGTGTTGCCGGCGCGCCGGGCACGGGCCAATCCGGCCGGGATCGTCGAGCGGCGCGCGGTGAAGATCTACCACGCGCGGGGCAGCGCGGCGCAGCGGCAGTCCGCGCTCGCCGAGATCCGGGTCCAGGAGGAACTCCTGGGCTGCCCGCACGCGGTGGCGTACGTGGACGCGTTCGTGGCCGAGGAGGGCGAGTTCGCGGGTTGCCTGGTGCAGGTGATGGAACTGGGCGATCGTTCGCTCGCCGACCACCTGGACGTCGAGGGCCCGTTGCGCTCCGGGGACGCGGCGGCGGCGCTGTCCGGGATCGCGACGGCGCTGGAACACGTACACGCACGCGGCTGGGTGCACGCGGACCTCAAGCCGGGGAACATCGTGCGCTGCCGGGGGTTGTGGAAGATCGCCGACTTCAACGTGACGTCGGCGCTGATCGGCACGTCCGCGTTCGACCTCGGCGGCACGCTGTCCTACATGTCGCCGCAACGACTCGCGGCGCCCACCGGCACGCGGCGCCGGGTGCGGCCCGAGGACGACATGTGGGCGCTCGGGGTGATCCTGGGCCAGTGTCTGCTGGGCGAACTTCCCTCCACCGTGCAGGAGTTGCGCGAGGAGGAGGCGGTGCGGCTGGCCGCGGGCATCTCGGCCGCGCTGCTGCGGCGGGCCGATGTGGATCCGCAACTCCTGCGTCTGATCGACGAGTTGACCTCCCCGGACGCCGCCGCGCGGCCCGGCGCGGGGGTCGTCGCGCGTCGGTTGCGCGACGCTTCGGCGACCGTGCCGATCGGTGGGCCGCGCCGGCCGGCGGACCCGGTGTTCACGATCGCCTCGCTGGCCGAGTCGCACAACGAGGTGTTCGCCGCCGACGATCGTGGTCTGTGGCACCGCTGGTACGTCGAGCAGCGGTGGAGCGAATGGGTGCCGTTCGACCACCCGGCGCCCGCCCCGGTGTCGGCGCTTGCCGCCGCGTCGCCGTCCTTGCATCGGGAGATGTTGTGGTTGCTCGACGACGAAGGCCGGTTGTGGCGGAGCGAGTTGGCCGTGGATCCGGAATCGCTGGTGCCGAAGTCGCCGTGGTCGCCGTGGGTGCGTGAACCGGGGCCCGGCGCGACGAGTGCGTTGATCGGGGTGCGTGCGGCCGGTGCTCCGTGGGCTCGGCAGCGGTTGTTCGCCGTCGACGCCGACGGGGGTGTGTGGTGCCGGATCGACGCGGGTCCGGACTGGCGGCGCCTGCACGATCCGGGCAGCGGGCGCGAGGTGCCGGCCGGGGTCGTCGCGATCGTGCCGTGCGTGTCCTCGGCCGCGTACGGCCTGATCGACGCGGACGGCCGGGTGTGGTTGAGCCCGGGGCCGCAGACCGAACACCTGCGCCGGCCCCGGTACGGCCCGGCACGGGCCCGGGCGATGGTGCTGCTTCCGGACGAGGCGATGGTGATCCTCGAAGCGGAAGGGGGTGTCTCGGTCGATGCCGGCAACCTGTACACGGGCCCCATCCCGTTGCCCCCGTCGGATCGTGCGTACCTGCACATCGCCGGCTCCGCCCGTCGACCTCGCCACCTCGAACTCGTCCTGGGCGACGACCGGGGCGGCCTGTGGCACACGTGGGCGTGGCGCGGGGACGACGGTTGTTGGCAGTGGCATCCGCAATGGGGGCGGCTGCGGCGGTCCGTCCAGCGCTGAGCGGTCGTGGGCCCTCAGGGCGCCGTCGGCAGGGTGTTCAGCCAGCGGTCGGCGGCGCGGTGCGTGGTGAAGGTGTGTACCGGCGTGGCCGGGTCGGTGTGTTCGGCCATCAGCCGGCGCACCCGGGGCCGCACCGTGTGGCGGTAGGCGAGCACCGAGCGGAACACGCTCGGGTTCAGCCGGTCGTGGCTGCCGGGTTCGGGGTGTCGGCGGTGGGCGATCAGATCGGCGATCGCGGCCGGCGGACCGATGTCCAGGAAGACCACGGTGTCGGCGGCGGCCAACCGCAGGGCGAGCGTCGGGGCATGGTTGCCGACCAGGATCCAGCCGGGTTGCGCGATCAGCGCTCGCTGCGCGTCGGCGAACTCCTCGGCGGTCGTGGTCGATCGGTCCTCGCGGTCGTACGGAGTGGGCAAGTGGGTGACCGGGAGCCCGAGTCGGGCGCCGAGCGCATCGGCCCACCCGGCGCGGCCGGCTCCGCCGATCCCGACGACAACGATCTTGCGCATGGTCTCGCAGCCTACAAAGGCGGTCGCTGCCGCAGGGGGAAATCCGGGGAACCGACCCTATCGGGTGGGCCGATCCCACCCGAACGCGTCGGGTCGGGCCACCGCCGGCCGGGCCGGGTACGACCGGCCCAGCCGGCGCGAGGTGTCGTGGCCGGTGTGGGGTGGCGGCCACGACACGGGTGGGCCGACCCGATCAACCGGCGGCGGCCGGGACCCGCGATTCGGGTCGCGGATCGGCGACGGGGAAGAGCACACGTTCCGCCAACAGGCCGAAGACCAGGCCGAACGTGGTCCAGATGAGCGTGTGGATGCCGAGCGAGGCCACCCGGAAGCGCCATACCACCGTGGCCGAGAACTCGGCCGGGATCTCGTTCACCGTCGGCATCGCCCACATGGCGACGCCGACCGCGACGACGAACGTCGCGACGGCGAGCGGGACGGCGTTCCAGACCCCGAGCCGCGGGGTCAGCCGCCGGGCGAGCAGTACCGCCGCCGCCGCGAACAGCACGGACAGCGCCAACAGGCCGAAGTACAGCGCGGTGCGTCGCCCGATGGTGTCCGGGTCGCCGACCGCCGGCGGGTTCGCCGGATACTTCAGGAACGGCACCACGATCACCGTCACGAACCCGAGCAACGCCAGCAGCCCGGCGGTCGCACGAGGGCGGAACGGTCCGATCCTGCCGTACGCGAACGCGAAGACGAGCGCGAACAGTCCACCGATCGCGATCCCGTACACCCCCACGCCGGTCAGCATGCCGATCGTGCTCTGCACGCCACGACTGACGATCTCCTCCTCGGGATGGTCCCCGTGCGCGCCCGCCTCGTGCTCCTCGAAGGCGATCGCGTTGCGGACCTCCGGCTCACCGAACACCCACGCGAACACCCACGCCGACAGCCCGGCGAGCACGCCGGTGAGCATGCCGCGGATCAACAGATTTCGCACCATGCGTGATGTCGACTTCCTGTCTGGCGACCCGCCGCGAGGACGGATCGCGCGATACCTGTTCCGTGCCGGTCACGCGGTGGGACCGCGCGGCCGTCAGTGGCAGGGGAAGCCGAGCAGGTGTCGCCCGTCGTGCACGAACTCGTGCACACCCGAGCCCGAGAAGAGCGCGACCGCGCCCTGCTCGGAGGCGACGAAGTAGATGAGGAACAGCAGAAACGCCCCGGCGAACACGGCCCAGGGCATGATCGCCTTGACCGGAATCGTGATCGGTGTGACGACGGGACGAGCGGCGGTCTGAGCCACGAAATCCTCCTGCGGGGCAACGCGCCCGGATGCGGGGTGCGTCGCGGGAGGGTCTGACTCACGGCCGCCGGGTCCCGCTCGCGCGGGGTCGGTGGCTCGATCACAGTGGCGCGCCCGTACCGGAGTCTCACCGGCTTCCTCGTCGCGACGCGAGGTCGATCGGAATCTAGGGGTCGCCCGCCGACGGGGTCAACGGGCGCGGGCCGTCGGGCGGGATCCTTGTGCAAGTCTTGAACCGGGTGCATCGGGCGGATCGGGCGGGATGGATCGTGATGAATCGGGTGGATCGGGCGAGCCGGGTGGGTTGTTGTGCCCGGCCGGTCCGGTGCCGCGACCGGAAGGGCGGATGGTGAGTACGCGCGTCACGCTGCTGTGTCATGCCGCCACCGCCGCCACCGGGCGGGCCGCTTTCCCCCTGGACGAGCCGCCCACCGCGCACGGTCGGGCGGCGGCCCGGCGGTCGGCGCCGCCGGCCGGTGGGAAGCCGCCTCGGGCGGTGCGCGGGCCGGAGTCGCGCTGCGCGGACACCGCGATCGCGATCGGCCTGGCGCACGCGCTGGTCGAACCGGCGCTGCGCGACTGCGATCACGGAACCTGGGCGGGCCGCACGCTGGACGAGGTGCTGGCCGCGGATCCGGCGGGGGTGGCCGCGTGGCTCGCCGAGCCGACCGCGACCCCGCACGGCGGCGAGTCGCTGGCCGCGGTGCTGGACCGGTCCGCGCGGTGGCTCGACGAGCAGGCGCGGGTCGGCCACGGGCGGGTGGTCGCGATCACCCATCCGATCGTCGCGCGCGCCGTCGCGGTGCACGCGCTCCGCGCCCCCGCGAGCGTCTTCTGGCACCTGGACGCGGGCCCGCTGACCCGGGTCGACCTGACCCACAACGGTCCCCGCTGGGCCCTGCGCGGATTCGGCGGTCCGGCCACGTGACGCGCCGTCGGCGCGCGTGCGGAGCGCTCAGTTCGCCGCCGGGCCGGTGAGCCGGGTCGGGGTGAGGCGGATGACGATCCGGACCGACTCGGCCGGCAGCGCGAGATACTCCTCGCCCGCGCCGGGGCCCTCGTACTTCTCGGCCAACGCGACGGCGAGCCGCCGGTCGACGTCCTCGGTGATCGTGGTGGTGCCGCGCACCTCCAGGTAGACGTCGGAATCGGCCGGATCGTAGATGGTCAGGCTCGCGCGCGGCTCACGGCGCAGGTTGCGCTCCTTGAGCCGGCCGGCCTGCGAGGAGATCACCACGTCGTCGCCGTCGAGTCCGATCCACACCACCGAGGTCTGCGGGCTGCCGTCCCGGTTGACGGTGGCCAGCACCGCGGGGTGCGCGGCGTCGAGCAGTCGGCGGGCGGTCCCGCCCAGAGAGATCGTCATGATCGCGATCCTAGGTCGTGCTCCTCGGGCGGGGGAGTGTCCGCGCTCCTTCGTCGAGCGCCGTTCGCGCGCCTGCGTGCGCCGGTGTCGCGCCGGGGTGAACCGGCACGCCGCACGCACTACCGCGCACACCACTACGGGATGACTTCGTGGAACCGGAGGGTGGATCAGGGCCGTTGCAACCGATATCCATAACCTCCCGGACCGAGAGGGGCGCCGTTGTCGCCGAACGACGAAGCCGAGGATCGCCGAATTCCCGAGTGCCCGAACACGACCGAACCCGCCCCGGAACAGTGGCCGGCCCGCAGCTTCCTCGGCCGCCTCTCGGCGCCGGTCTGCCGCGAACTGCTTCGGCTGGGCACCCGTTGCCGATACCTGCCGCAGGAAACGATCCTTCGCGAGGGCGACGAATCACACCACACGGTGTTGCTGCGCAGCGGAATCACCAAGGTCACCGCCGCGCTGGAGAACGGGCACGAGTCGCTCTTGGCGATCCGCGTCGGCGGCGACGTGGTCGGCGAACTGGCGGCGATGGACGACGCGCCGAGGTCGGCGACCGTGACGGCCTGCGGCCCGATCGCCGCGAGTGTCGTACGCCGCTCGGAACTTCGGCAGTTCCTGAGCGATCACCCCGAGGCGGCCATCCTGATCGCCGGGGTCGTCGCACAGAAGTTGCGCTGGGCGAACCGCCGACGCATCGAGTTCGGCGGCTATCCGGTCAAGGTGCGGCTGGCCCGCGTACTGGCCGAACTGGCCGGTGAGCACGGCATCCCGGAGCCGCGCGGCGTGGTCATCGGCGTCACGCTGACCCAGCCGGAGCTGGCCGCGCTGGTCGGCTCGGCCGAGGTCACCATCCACAAGGCGCTGCGCGAGCTGCGCGAGGACCGCCTGCTGACCACCGGCTACCGGCGTACCACCGTGCTCGACCCGGCCCGGTTGCGGGCACTGGCCCAACTGCCCCCGAACGGCCGCTGACCGCAACGCCCGGCCGCCGCCGACGCCGGCAAAGGCGTATTAGTACGACTCGCTGGGTGATTTTCGGTGCCCGGTCGCACAGTTGACCCACCGCGCGCCCCTTCGCCGCGCATTTCCCCCTCGGAACGGACGAGTTGCCGATGACTTCGAACCTTGCCATCTCGCGCCTGCTGTGCCTGGCCACCGACGTGGAGCAGTACAGCCGACTGGACACCCCGCAACAGGAGTGCGCACAAGCCGACTTGCTCGCCATCCTCGACCGCGCGGCGGCTCGCGCCGGGATCGACCGCTCCCGGTGGGTGCGTCAGGCGCAGGGCGACCAGGAGTTCGCGGTGTTGCCCCCCGACACGCACGAAAGCGTGATCGTCGGCGACTTCGTCCGACACCTCGCGGGCTGCCTCGCGGAACGCAACGCCAACGTGCCGACCCGGGATCGACTGCGGCTGCGGATGGCGGTGCACGTCGGCGTGGCCCGTCCGGCCGCGCTGGGCCACGCCGGGCAGACCCCGATCGCGGTGGCCCGACTGCTGGACGCGCCCGTACTCAAGCGGGTGCTCGCCCGGACGCTCACCACCGACCTGGTGGTGATCGTGTCCGACTCGCTCTATCAGGACGTGGTCCGCCTGCGCGAACGGGGCCTGGACCCCGCGCAGTACACCCGCATTCCGGTCCGGGCCAAGGAATACGACGGCCACGGCTGGGTGCACGTCCCGGAGCACCGACCCGCCGAACTGCGCGGATTCGAGCCCGAGGAAGACCCGGCCGAGCAGCCGCGGGCCGCGGACACCGCCGACCGGCGCGGCACCCGGCCCGAACCCGAGCGGCCCGGCTCGCACAGCTCCGGCGCGGGCACGCACGTACATCGGATCAAGGACGTCGGCGGTGTCACCTTCGGCGCCGGCAGCCACGCGGCGCACAACATCACCATCAACGGACGCGACTGACGGACACGACAGGTCATGGACAGCGAAAGCGACACCCCGAGCACCGGCGGCGACCCACCCGCGAGTCCCGGCACACCCGATCCCACCACCCCACCCCCTGCGGACGGCGCCGAACGCGACGCCCGCACCGGCGCCGCGCCCGACGGCGATGCGGGCGCGGCGCCGCCCACCGACGTCCCGGACGACGACATCGACGCCGAGGCGGCGGAGGCGGCGAACAGCCGCGATCTGCGCCGGGCCCGCCTCGACTACCGGGGCGCGCACGTGCAGGGCAACACCCGGATCCGTGCGGGCGGGGTCGCCTACGGCGCCGGGTCCTACGCGGCGGAAACCATCATCAAGAACTTCTACTCCGACGCCGGCCGGCCGATCGACCCGGTCGACGGACCCATACCCGGCGACACCCTGGACCGCTTGCGCGAGACCTACGAGCGACCGGCCTCGCACACGTTGCTCGTCGCCACCTTGAAGAGCAAGGGCGTGGCGATCCTGTGCGGGGCCGTCGGCACCGGCCGGGGCACCACGGCCCGGCTGGCCGCCGAGGAGGCCCGCCAGGACCTCGAACGCGGCGGCGTGGTGGTCCTGGACCCCGACCTGGATCCACGGGACCTGGCGGCCACCGGCCGACTGGAGCACGGCTGCGCCCACGTGCTGGAGGGCGACGGCGCCCGGTGGGCCCAGCGGCTGCGCCCGCAACTCCTGCACCGGCTCGGCGGCCAGACCCTGGACCGGCCCCTGGTGATCGTGCTCGACAAGCGCGTACCCCTGGACCGGGACGGCCTCGCGGGCTACCTCGTCGAGCATCGCCCGCCCGAGCGCGAAGCGGTGCTGGAACGCCACCTGTGCCACCGCCTCACCGAACGCCCGGACGCCCCCGCCAAGTTGCTGGCCGCCGAGGCGGTGGTGGACGAACTGGGCGGACTGCAAAGGTTCACCGAGATCGTGGCACTGGCCGAGCAATTGGCGATCGACGAACTCGACGACGTGCCACCGGACGAGCTGGCCGAGGGACTGCGGGCCAGGTTGCGCACGCGTGCGCAGTTCCTGTTGGGCCCGCCGGTGAAATCCGCCGCGGGCGGGGAGTCGGCCGGCGGCGGCCCGGACGAGAGCATCTCGCTGTGGTCCAAGGCGTTCCTGCTGGCCTGCGTCGTGCTCGACGGCCTGTCGCCGACCCGGGTGAGCCAGGAGTCGCAACGACTGGCCGCCCTGTTGCACGGCGTGCGCTCGCCCTCCTCGCCGCCCGAGATGCCGCTGTTCCACGAGAGCCTGAACGACTGGACCGCGCACGAGGAGGTGTGGTTCACCGACCCCACCGGTGGTCGGGTCCGCAAGATGCCGAACGACCCGGGCTGTCGGGTGGTGGTGCGCCAACGCGGCCTGGTGCCGGTGGTGCTCGAAGTCCTGTGGCACGACCACGGCGGTGCGCGTGCTCCCCTCCTGGAGTGGCTGGCGGAACTCGTGGTGCGGGACGAGGAGCGCATCCGGGTGCCGGCGGCGCAGGCCGTCGGGCTGCTCGCCACCTTCGACTTCGACTTCGTCGAGTCGGAACTGCTCCGGCACTGGGCCGCCGCCGATCGCCGGGTCGACCCACTCGCCGTTCGGCGGATCAAGGCCGCCGCGTGGGCGCTCGAACGTGCCGCGACCGACGATCGCCTCGCCGGTCGCATTCGCCGACTGCTCAAGGGCTGGTCCGCCACCCACCGGTATCAGGACTGTGCCCTGGAGGCGTACGGCACCACGATCGGCGCGCTCTTCCCGGTCGACGCACTGGACGGCCTGGAGCGGATCGCCAGGTCTCGACAGCGCAGCGTGCGCGGTGCGGTGGGCGAACTCTACGTCGCGGGATCGACCACCCAGGTGCTGCAACGCCTGGCCCTGTGGTCGGCATCGCCCTACCCGCTGTTGCACATCGACGCCGCGATGTGCCTGCAACTGATCAGCCGGCTGCCGGCCGACCGCAACGTGCCGGCGCTGACCCAACTGCTGCACGAACCCAACGCGCGAGCAGACCTGTTGGTGCTGACGCGGCAGATCATGCACAGCGCGCACGACGGCGTCCGGCGGCGCGGTTGGGACATCGTCCGTCAGTGGGTGGATCGGGCCGGCGACGACGAGCGCCTGGTGGCGGCGGTCGCCGAGTTCGTCGGCGACCTGTGCGCCGACCCGGACCGGGGACTGCGCACCCGGCTGCTGTTCCACCTGCGCCTGTGGGATCACCAGCGGGTCGGCAACGGCGCGGCCGCGGACATCGACATTCTCGTTCAGGAAAGGTGGTAGGCATGAGCTTCACGCCCGGCACGACGCGCACCTTCGGCGGGTCCCCCCGCCGTCGCGGACTGCGGACCTGGCTGCGTTCGGTCTTTCGCTCACCCGTCCACGTCGGGGCGGACCTTCCCGAGCTGCTGACCGTGCACCGCACGACCACGATCTCCCTGGAAACCCCGGCCAGGGGCGGCGGGTTCATGTTCCACCTCGACATTCGCTGCGACTGGTGCGCGGAGGGACGCCACGACGAGGCGGCCCTGCAGCGAAGCATCGACACGTACCAGGAAGGGCTTTCGGACCGGCTCGCCGACCGCATCCGCAAACCCGCCCAGGAGCACGAGCCCTATCGGGTCGAGGACGCCGAACGCGCCGTCAACGCGGTGCTCGCGGACGGCGAGTGCTTCGAGAACGGACTGGTGCGCTGCGCGACCCTCGCCCGGGTGCAACCGGCGCCCGAGGTACGCGACCGGGAACAGGAGGCGGCGCTGCGCCGGCAACAGATCGAGCACGAGTACGACCTGTCCCGGCTGCGGGTTCGCCGACTGCGCGAAGTCTCGGCGCACTGGCGGGACTTCCTGGCCGAGGGACTGGTCACCGGCATCGAGGGCGGCGCCGACGGCACCCGCACCCGGGCGCTGACGCCGCAGGAGGTGGAGACGTTGTCCTGGACCACGCCGTGGGCGGTACTGCTCGCCGAGCGCCCGCAGGAGGCGGCCGTCCAGGTGGCCCGGATGTTCGACGAGCGCACCGGGCAGGTGCGGTTGTTCATCGACTACCTCAGTGCCCAGACCAAGGCCTACCAGCAGATGGACATCTTCGACTTCGTGGTCACCAACGAGGAGCAACTCGGGCGCGCCATGAAGGTGTTCGGGATGCCCATGCCGGGTGGCCCGACGTCCCGATCCGGACCGCCCGAGCCGCTGCCCCGGTTCGACGAGCGCTGAGCGAGCAAGCCGGACGGCGGGCCGACCCCCGCCACCCGACCGACCGCCACCCGACCCCCGCCGCCCGGTCAGCCGAGCAACGGGCCGACCAGGAACCACGATCCGCCCGCGACGGCCATCACGCCCGTGCAGACGATCGCCCGGGCGACATGGCGGTGTTTGATCACCGCCACCTCGGCCACCACCCGGGCGAACTGCCAGATCTCCCGCTGTTCGCAACGATCGCCACCGGTGGGCGGGGTACCGTCCCCGGCGGCCAGCAGGGGCAGGCTGAACCGGTTGGGCGCGGGCGGCGGGTTCAATCGGGGACGCAACGCCTGGGCCACGCAGTAGATCCCGGCCACGAAACCCGACACCTGGGCCGCGAGCAGGACGACCGCCAGCCACCCGATCGCCCCACCTCGTTCCCAGGCATCGCGGACCGCGTCGGCCCGGGGAATCGCGGTCGCCAGGATTCCCGCCTGGACCGCGCCCAGGATGCCGACCTTCGTGTCGGCGAACTGGGTGGCGGACTGGAGGGTCGCGAGCACGGCCAGGTCGGAACGGGTGTCCGGCGGCCCGACCCGGGGCCCCGCGGCACCGGCCGGTCCCGGCGTCGGCGCATCGGCGGTCGGGTCGGTCGTCGGTGTACCAGTCGTCGGGTCGGTCGTGGTCGAGGAACCCGGGTTCGGGCCGGCTGACATCGCAACTCCCGTGGGTCGGTGGGTCGGTGGGTCCGACACCTCCAGTAACCGCCGGTCGGGCGGGTTCGGAACAGCTACGAATGTGGATTCCCCCTCGAATCATCAGGAATTTCCCGGCACCGGGAATCTCCCACCACCGCGAACCTCGGATCGCGGGGACTTCGGACCGCCGGGATTCCGATCGCCGGGACTTCGAACTGCCAGGACTTCGGATCGCCAGGATCGCCAGGATCGCCAGGAATGAGGACACGGTGACTGCCCAGACGGCGGCGTCTCCCCGACGCCGGATCGCGGTCACGATCGCGATGATCGTGACGCTGCTCGGCACCGCTACCGGGTGCGGGGCCTTCGAGACACCCCAGGCGCGCCCCTGCGCGTGGTTGGGCAAGACCGACAACGACCGGGACGTCGGTACGGCGCACACCGCCGTGCTGGTGGACCGCACGGCATCCACTCGGGCCGGCAGGGACACGCCGGCGGGCCGCGAGGTTCCGGACTGGCCCGCCACCGTGCTGGCCGCCGACTACCTGGCACCCGAAGCACTGGAAGGCGGCGATCTGTCCGTCTCCGGCTTCGACGGCACCCGAACCTCGATCGGCTGGGAGGTCGATCGGGCGGTCGTCACCCCCGTCCGCGGCGTCGCCCGGCGGCGCGCGGACGAGCGGCAGCGCCGAACCAACTGCCTGCGACAGCGCATCGGCGAGGTCGCCGGCGGCACCGCGCGCACCCCGAACACCGACCTGCTGGGCGCGCTCGCCGCCACCCGCGAACAACTCGGGCCGCAGGGTCGCCGACGTGTGCTGGTCGCCACCGACGGGCTGGTCAACACCGGCTGCGCGGACCTGCGTTCGGTCGGCTTCGACCGTGCCGAGATCGCCACGATCATCGAATCCTGTGCCCGGGCAGGGGAGTTGCCGGACCTGGCCGGGATCGACGTGGCCATCCGCGGCATCGGCCACCTCGGTACCGGCAACCCGCCCTCGTCACCGCAGACCGCGTGGCTCGTCGACCTGTGGCAGGGCATGTGCGCCGCCGCGAAGGCGGCCTCGTGTCGGGTCGAAGGCGCCGCGCGGATCGTCCCGGCCGGCGGGCCCGCCGATCCGCTCGCCGAACCGGCGATCGACTTCCCCACCGGCCGGACCACGACCGCCGGACCGGTGACCACCATCGTGCTGCCGGACTCGCTCCTGTTCGCCACCGACCGCGCCGAACTCTCGCCGGAGGCGTTGGCGCAACTCGACGACGCCGCGCACCGGCTGATCGGGCTGGGCCGGGTGCGTGTGGTGGTGACCGGCAACACCGATTCGCGCGGCAGCAAGGCCCGCGGCGAGGAGCTGTCCCAGGCCCGAGCGGACGCGGTGCGCACCGAACTCCTCAAGCGCGGCGTCACCGACGTGACCGCCCGGGGCGACGCCGACCGGCATCCGATGTGCAGTCCCGAATATCGCGGCACGGTGCCGGACTACCGGGCCATGGCCTGCAACCGTCGCGTCGAGATCGTCGCGACCGTGCAGCCCTGACCGGGGCGACGACCGGGGTCGGGGTGGCCGCCCCGACCCCTCCCGCCGCCGCGAGGACGCGGCTCGGTCGGACGCCTCGGTCCTACCGCGTCCGCGTCCTGCTCCCTCGTACCGCTTCCCACCGCTTCGTCGTACCCGAGACAACGAGAGGTCCAGCGTGTCCATCACCCACCGATCGCCGACCTGCCAACACGGCTGCGGTTGTGAGATCAGAAACCTCGTGCAGCACGCGGAACAGGCGCCCCCGCACGACGCCGAGCTGCTGGACAACGGCGAGATGCAGGTGCTGTTGCGTGCCGTTCGGGAAGTCGCCGAGATCGTCGGCCACAACCGGGAGCGACTCGCCCGGGGCCGGACCAAGGTGATCGAGGCCCACGCGGCCGGCGAGCAGGCCGTCCGGGCGTTGGCCCGGTTCGAGTCGGCGAACACCCTCGCGGCGGCCCGGAGCGCGCAGGCCGCCGTCGAGGCGCGCCATCGCGCGGACGGCGCGCACGACCGGCGTCGCCGGGACGCCTGGATCCAGATCCTGCGCTGGCCGATGGTGCTCGCCCTGGGCGCCTTCGACGCGTGGTTCTTCAGGCAGGTCTTCCAGGACCTGACCGTCGACGGCGAATCGCCCTCGCGTGCGGAGCAGGTCGTCTCGTTCCTGCCCGGAGTGGCCCTCGCGGTGGCGATGTTGCTGGCCGGGCACGTGATGGCGTCGCCGCTGCATCGGTGGCGCGACGCGCTGCGGGAACGCTTCAAGGACCGGCCGGGGATGGCGATCCTGGCCGGTTTCCCGCTGCCGCTGCTCTATCTCGCGAGCGTCATGATCACGGTGGCCATGTGGGCCGTGTTGCGGGTCGGGGACGCGGCCCAGGAAGCCGACGCGACCATCGCGCAGCGCTACCCGGCCGGTTCGGTGGCGGTGCTGATGCTCGTGCTCGCGCTCACCGCGATGGCGATGAAGGTCGTCGCGCACAACCCCTACGCGGACAGCGCCACCGAGGCCCGGCGGCGGTTGTGGCGCGCCACCCGCAGCTATCGGCGATTGGCCTGCCGGGTCGAGGACAAGCTGTGCGCGCACGACAAGGAGTGCAGCGACCTTCAGGCGATGTGCGACGAACTCGCCGCACAGGTGCGGCTGGAGAGCATGCGGGTCTGGGAGGGCGCGATCCTGCGGGCGCGGATGCTGCACGGCCGGGCGGGACACCTGCCGCCCGCGCTGGAACCCGGCGGGGTGACCGCCCAGGCGGCGGCGGCCTCCGCGTTGTTGTTCCGGGGGGTGGCCGAACCCGGGCCCGAGTTGGGGCCGTTGGTGGAGGCGCGGCGGGTGCTCGCCGAGTATTCGCCGACCGGACTCAAGGAGCGACAGGAGCGACTGGTGGCCAGGCTCGACGAGCGACCGGAAGCGAGTGGCTGAGGCGGGTACGGGTGGGCCGGCCCCGGGCTACGGGTGGATCACGGTCTTGCCGAGGGGGCGGCCGGCGACCTGCTCGCGCAGGACGGCGGGTAGTTGGGGGAGGGTGATCTCCTCGGTGATCAGACGTTCGACGGGCAGCCGGGGAAGGGAGGACAGGGCGGCGGTGAAGTCGGCCGGGGTGGTGCCGTAGCTGCCGGCCACCGTGACCCGGTGGCCGGACCAGGTGGTGTGGACCGCGTGTTCGTGCCGGCGCACGTGGTCCAGGTCGACGGGCAGGCCGCGGAGTTCGTCGCCGGGGGCGGTACCGCCGTAGAGCAGGGCCAGGCCGGCCGGCACGAGGACCCGCAGGGCGTCGGCCAGGATGTCCGGGCGGACGAAGCTGGTGGCGATAACCGCCGCGTCGAAGGCCGCGGCGGGCAGCGTCGCGATGGCGCGCACCTCGAAGCCGCGGTCCCGAAGGAACTTCGCGCGGTCGGCACTGCGGTTGGCCAAGGTGACTTCGGCGCCCGCCAGTTCGGCGGAGCCGGCGATCAGCAACCCGGCCGCGCCCGCGCCGAGCACGACCAGCCGGCGGCCGGCCACGGGCATGCCCAGGTGGCCGGCCAATGCCGCGACGCAATGTTCGGCGCAGGCGAGCGGCTCGGCGAACACGGCCTGCCGGGCCGGGAGTCGGTCCGGGACCGGATGCAGCGCGGTGAGCAGGTGCTCGGCCGGTCCGGCCGCGTACATCTCGGTGGCGAAGCCGGTGGTGCGGGCGAGCCGGACGTTGGGGTCCAAGGTCACCCGCAAGCCGGTGGGCAGTCGGCCCGCAAGCGTGGACTCGTGTATCACGCCGACGAGTTCGTGGCCGAACTGGCTGGGGCCGTGCCGCTCGCGGGCCACCTCCTTGAGGTCGGAGCGGCACAGTCCGGCCAGTTCGATCCGGATCGACACCCGGTGCTCGCCGGCCGGCGGGTCGGGCCGGTCGAGCCGCAGGCGGGGGCCGTACGGGCCCAACTCGACCCTCATTCCGCCGAGTCCGAGGCGGTGGTGGAGGACGTCGTCGGGGCGGAGTGGGCCGGTCGCGTGGCCGAGCACGACGCCGGTCGGCCCGCCCGTGCTCCCGGGACCACCCGCGTCGCGGGCGTGGTGGATGCGGTGCGCTTGCGCAACATCTCCAGCGCCTCGCCGAATCGATCCGCGATCAGGTGTGCGTCGGTCGGCGTCAGGATCAGCGGCGGCCGCAACTCGATCACATTGCCCAGGCCGTGTTCCGACACACGGGTGAGCACGCCTCGCTCGTGCAGGAGGTGTTGGAACGCCTGGGCCAGCTCCGGTGCCTTCGAGCTGTCCGGGCGGACCAACTCCACGCCGATCATCAGGCCCGGCCCACGGACGTCGCCGAGCACGGGATGCTCGCGCTGGAGCACCCGCAGGCGGTCGCTCAAGATCGCGCCGACCCGGCGCACGTTGGCCAGGAACCCCGGGCGGCGGACGATCTCCAACGTCTTGACCCCCGCCGCCGCGGCCAGTGTGTGGCCGCCGTAGGTGAAACCGTGCAACGACCGGTCCCAGTCGGCCATGCGCTCCTCGGTCAGGATGGCCGCGAGCGGCAGGCCGCTGCCGGTCAGGCCCTTGGCGACGGTCATCATGTGCGGGGTGACGCCGAAGTGGTCCGCCGCGAACATCTCGCCGGTGCGGCCGAACGCGGTCTGGATCTCGTCGAAGATCAACACGATCCCGTGCTCGTCGCACAGCGCCCGCAGCGCCTGGAAGTATCCGGGCGGCGGCACGATGTTGCCGCCCATCCCGCTGATCGGCTCGATCAACACACACGCGACGCTGCCGGAACTCGCGTACGTGATGAAGTCCTCGATCCGTTCCACGCACAACATGCCGCAGGTGTCCGGGGTCTGCCGATAGAAGCAGCGGAAGCAGTACGCGTCGGGCACGTGCAGGGCGCCGGCGGCGTGCACCGGGAACGGCGCGCGCATGCGGCTGCTGCCGTTGAACGCGGTGGCCGCGATGGTCTGTCCGACATGGCCCCGAAACGGCACGATCACATCCCGCCGTCCGGTGTGATGCCGGGCGATCTTGATCGCGCCCTCGTTCGCGGTCGACCCGCCGCTGCTGCGCAGGTTCACCCGGGTCAGGCCGGCGGGCGCGAGGGCGACCAGATCGCACATCAGCCGGTCGGTCGGCTCGGTGCGGAACGACGAGGAGGCGAACACTAGTTCCTCGGTCTGCTCGCGCACCGCCGCCATCACCTCGGGGTGATTGTGCCCGAGCACCAGGTTGAACGTCCCGGATACGCAGTCCAGATACTCCCGGCCGGTGGAGTCCCACGAGCGAATGCCCTCGCCGCGAACCAACACCGCGTTGCCCAACTGGTATTGCGCGACCTGGACGGCCTCGGCCGACGGCCCCTCCATCGGCTGAGGCATCGGTCGGGGTGTCGATCGGGGTGTCGGCTCAGGCATCGTGGTGGTCCGCGTCCAGCCAGGCCAACTGGGTGCGCACCCAGGCCTCCAGGGTCCATGGCTCGGCGACCCGGCGTCGCCGCTCGGCCGCCGCCTTGCGCTCGGCGGGGGTCGCGGTCAAGGCGGCGATCAACGCCTCGGCCTGCTCGACCAGGTCGAACGGGTTGACCGTGCGGCAGACCGGGGCCAGGATCTCGGCCGCGCCGCACATCTCGGACAGGATCACCTCGGCGTCCCGCTCGTTGACCAGCGGCGCCTCGAAGGTGCTCAGATTCTGGCCGTCCACCGTCGAGTTGAAGATCAGCACGTCGGCCCGGCGGAAGCAGCCGATGGTGTGCTCGACTTCGTTGTCGCAGTGCAACCGCACGGTGTCCGGGCCCAGTTCGGCGTTCGCCTCGGCGATCGTGTACTCCACCCGGCGCAGGTACTCGGCGTTCGCCTCGACGTAGAGCCGATTGGGATTCATCCGGATCAGCAACCTGGACGAGCGCACCGCCGGCTCCAGGCGATGCGCCGACACGAAGGCCCGGACCGCGCGTTCGGCGTTCTTCATCGGGTCGGTCCGGCCGCTGTGCACGACCAGTGGTGCGTCGCCCGCCCACTCCGCGATCCCCTCCGGGAGACGTGGCCGATCCGCCTCCAGGGCGAGGGGGCTGTAACCGAGCGGCATCGTGCGTACGCCGGTGCGCCGGCCGCGCCAGTGCACCAGGCCCGCGTTGCGGTCCACCTGTGCGTCGGGGATCAGATCCGCCACGCAGTCCAGGAAGTTTCGGCACCAGCGCTCCGCGAAGAAGCCGATGGTGGTCGCGGGCAACATGCCCTCCAGGATGCCGACCCGCATCGCCTTGGGCAGGATCCGCCAATAGTCCGGCGACGGCCACGGGATGTGCACGAACAGCAGGATCGGCGCGTTCGTCCGCACCGCGCGCAATCGGGCCGGGACACCGACGAGTTGATAGTCGTGCACCAGGTAGGTGGGGTCCGCGACGTCTGCCGAGTCGGCCAGCAACGCACCGGCGAAGTCCTCGGTGAACTCGGCGAACCGCTCCAGGCCGGCATACGTCTCGGTACCGAAGGTCGGCGTCTTCCACCGATCCCAGCCGTAGTTGTTCGCGGCCCACATGAGCTGGGCGGTGAGGAAGTTCTGCACCACCTCGAAGGTGTCCCGATCGTGCCGCAGCAGACGGACCCGGATGTCCCGGCCCGAACGCAGCCGCAGATCCAGGCCCTCGGGATTCTCCCGGGCCGCCCGATGATCGTCGTCGGTGTCCGCGCTGGCGATCCAGGTGACGTCGAGTACGCCCGCCTGCTCGGCGACCACGTTGCCGGTACCACCGGGGGCGAGCCATGGTCGCAGCGTGCCGCTCTCCGGATCCGGGGCGAAACTGACTGCGGCGCGCTTGCTGGCCAGGAACAGATGACGGTCCATCAGGGCTGGTCCCTTCCGAAGACGGCTGAAGCGTCGAAGGCGGCTGGGGTGTCGAAGGCGGCCGGGGCGTCGAGGGCGGTCGGGCTCCCGTGCGGCGCGGGTGGTTGCGGTCCCGTCGGCCCGGCGATCAGCGCGGCGTCCGCGGCGAAGACGTCCACCGGGGCCAGACCGCGCAGTTCGGGCAGATGCGCGGCGCGCTCGCTGTGCAGACACGCGTTGCGCGGGCGGCACGCGTACGCGGTGTCCCCCTGCGGTACGGCGGTCACCAGCGCGGGGTCCACGCCGTAGGTGGTCGCGATGTGCCGGGCCCACCGGAGCCGGGAGAGCCGACGCGGGCCACCCAGGTGCACCACGCCGGTGTGCGGCGAGTCGAGCAGCGCGGTGGTCCAGGCGGCGACGTCGTCGATCAACACCGGCGTATTCCAGTGCGCGTCCGGCACCGCGACCGGTTCGCCCACGGCCAGGCGTTCGGCACACGTGGTGAAGAAGTTCGGTCGCAATCCGGCCCGGTCCCATCCGTACACCAGGCTGACCCGTAACACGAGCGCGTCGCCGCCGGCGAGGTAGGCGGTCTCGGCGGCCAGCTTCGCGCGGCCGTAGGCGTTGGCCGGTGTGGTCGGGTCGGATTCGCCGCAACTGTCCGCGCGTCCGGCGAACACGTTGTCCGTGGAGATCAGTACGGTGCGCGCGGTCCGGCCGGCGAGCGCGGCGACCACGTGTCGGGCGCCCGCCGCGTGCACGGCCGCCGCGCCGGCCGGATCGGCCTCGCACCAGGTGATGTCCGAGGGTCCGTGTGCGGCCACCACCGCGTCCGGGCGGACCGCGTCGACGACGGTACGCACCTGGCGCGGATCGGCGACGTCCACCGGGAGCCAACGCAGACCCCTGGTCTCCGGGGTACGCGGGCGGCGCCGCGAGCCGAGCACGACACCGTGGCCGAGGCGGGCCAATCGGGTGCCGACGTGGCCGGCTATGTATCCCGAGCCGAACACCAGGACCCGGATCATCGGGAAACCCCCTTCGGGTGCGGCCGGTTCGGCCGGCCGGGTCGGTGCGACCCGCTCGACCCGGGTGGTTCGTCCGATGCGCTCGCCGAACCTCGTTCGCCCGCGCCGGCGTGGTCGGCCGCGCGATCGGCCCGGCCCGGCGGGTCCGTCGACGGATCCGTACCCCCCTTCGGCGCCGGATCACCCGTCTCCTCGGCCGGCAACAGGCGCAGCGACCGACTGCCCGCCGCCACCACCACCGCTCCGCACAGCGCGACGAGGCCCAGGACGGTGCCCAGGCCGAGTTGCCCGGCCAAGGTGCCGACCAGCGGGGGAGCGCCCAGGAAGCCCGCGTAGGACACCGTGGTGACCAGCGAGATCGCCTGCGCGCGCCGCTCGGGGGCGACCGCGCGCCCGGTCGCCGCGAGCAGCGTCGGGACGACCGGGGCAAGTCCCACGCCGGCGAGGGCGAACCCGGCGAGCGTGCTCGCGGTGGACCAGGCCGCCGCCGCGAGGGCCAGCCCCAGGCCGCCCAGCACACCGCCCACCAGCACCAGCGCCTGGTCGCCGACCCGTTCGCCGCGCCACTGGGCGAGCAGGCGACCGGCGGACAGACCCGCCATGTAGGCGGCCGGGCCGCACGCGGCCAGGAAGGAACCCGCGCCGAGGCCGTCCGCCAGGTGGATCGCGCCCCACTGCTCGACGGTGTTCTCCATCAGCAACACGGTGCCGCCGACCGCGCCGACCACGAGCAGGCCGACCAGGAGTCGGCCGTGCGCGCGGTCGGTGTGCGCGGCCGGCTCGGGGTCCTCCTGCTCCTGCCATCGCCGCCGGTCGATCGCCGGGATCGCGCTGAGTGCGACCAGCACCGCGATCGTCACCAGGATCGCCCGCGCGGACGCACCCAGATGCAGGGCCAGGCCGACCGCCGGGGCGGCGAGCACCATCGCCAGCGGGGTGGCCGCCTGGACCTTGTTGAACAGCCGCTCGCCGGTGAGCGCCTCGCGGGCGGCCGTGGTGGCGTTCAGCGCCACCTCGATCGCGCCGCTGGCCGCGCCGATCAGCAACAGTGCGGCGGCGAACGTCCACCGGGACCCGGCCGCCGCGACGGCCAGGATGCCGCCCGCGAAGGCGGCGGTCACCAGCGGCAGGGTGCGCGGCCCGAGTCGCCGGGCGAGCGGCCCGGTGAGCAACATCGCGGGCACCGCCGCGACCGGGACCGCGAACAGCGCCAGACCCAATTGCCGGTCGTCCAGGGAGAGTTCGTCCTTGATGGTGGGAATCAGTGCGGCCCAACCGCCCCAGAACAGCCCCCAACTCGTCGCGGGAGCGACCAGCCCGAGTGCACCGCCGCCGTGCCGCATCGACGCTCCGTCCATGAGGGGTGACCGAGAGTGTCGTCCACCGTACTGCCTCGCCGGCACCCTCGGCCGGCAACGTGCACCGGTAGCGTGGCCCGGAACATTGCTTTTCGACGGACTGCGGAGGCTTTCGACTGTGGGACACCGGGCCGGCGGATACTGGGCGATCGACGCCGGCGGCACGCGCACCACGGCGCTGGTGCTCGACACGATCCGGCACACCCGAGGGTCGGTGAACCCCGCCTCGGCCGGCGCCGCCGCCGAGGAGACGCTGGTGCGGCTGTTGGCCGAGATCGCCGCGGACCTGAGCGGTACGGCGGTCGGCTGGTTCGCGAGCTCGGCGATCACCATGGACACCGCGCCGGCGGCGATCGACCGACTGGCGGTGCTCGCGCGCGAGCAGGGCCTGCCGGGTCGGCTCGTGGTCTCCGGCGACGTGCCGCCGCTGCTGCTCGCACCGCCGCTGTCCGGGCGCGGCGTCGTGGTGGTGGCCGGCACCGGCTCGGCCTGCGTGGCGAGTGCCGGGCCGGACGCGGGACCCCCCGTCGTGATCGGCGGCTGCGAGTATCTGGGCAGCGACCAGGGCAGCGCGTACGCGCTCGGTGAGGCGGGCCTGCGGGCGGCCGTGCGCGGGGCGGACGGGCGCGGGCGGCCGACCACGTTGTTCGCCGCGGCCGAGCCGCGCGAACTCGCCCGTCGGCTGGCCGCCGAGCCGTTTCCCAAGGCCGCGGTGGCCGCACTCGCACCCGAGGTGTGCGCGGCCTGGCAGGCGGGCGACGCGGTGGCGGGCGAGGTGGTGCGCGCCGGTGTGGACGAGCTGATCACGGGTGTGCGCGCGGCCCGGGACGCGGCCGGGCTGACCGGGACGTGGCGGGCCGTGCTCAACGGCGGTGTGTTCCGCGGCTGTCCGCCGTACGCCGCCGAGCTGAGCCGGCGGATCGTGACCGAACTCGGCGCGGCCGAACCGCCGACCGTGATCGTCGATCCGGTCGCCGCGATATATGCCGCGTTGCTTGCGAACGATGGTTCGCCGCCCAAGAGTTGGGCACATATCCGCAACCTCTGAGGTGCCGGGGCGCAGTCGAGCGAAGGGGATCGCCGATGACCGGGAAACCGGACGAACGGGCCGCCCGCGACCTCCCGCGACAGCGACAACAACAGCGCGGGCAACCCGGGTACCCCGAAACGGAGTTCGCCGCCGGCGACGCGAAGGGGCACGCGGCCGGCGCGCCGATCCGGCTCGGGTTGTGCCTGGCCGCCCTGGCGCCCGTCGGGCTGGGCGAGGCGTTGCGGGTGGCCCGGGACGCGCAGGTGGGCGTGGTGGATCTGCCCGCGGACGGCCACTTCGCGCTGGTGGAGCCCGGGCGGCTCACCGATCCGGGGCTGCATCGCGAGATCCGCGCACAGTGCGCGGCGGCCGGGGTCGAGGTGGGCTGTGTGAGCAACAGCCGGGACACCCAGTTGGTGCTGGGACCGCACGGGCCGCACACCGACCCGGTGTTCGCCGGGACGGCCGACGCCAAGCGGGCGCACGGGTCGCGTGCCGCGCTCGACACGGTACGGCTGGCCGCCGGCCTGGGTGCGCCGCTGGCCCGGCTGATGCTGGGGGTGCCGGACCTGACGCGCTGGTTGTCCTGGTCCGGCAGCGCGGTGAGTTGGCAGGACAACGTGGACGCGTGGGCACTCGCCGCCCGGCCGATCCTGGAACTCGCGGACGCGCTGGGGGTGCGCGTCGTGTTCGAACCGCACCCGAAGCAGGTCGCCTACGACCCGGCGAGTACCAGGGCACTGCTCTCGGCGGTGAGCGGCGTGCGGCTGTGCCTGGATCCGGCCAACCTCGCCGCGACCGGCCACGACCCGGTGGCGGCCGTGCGCGGCTGGGGCGGGCGACTGGCGGCCGTACACGCGAAGGACCTGCAGCGCTGGTCCGGTGCCGAATCGCCGCGCGGCGCGGGCTGGTCGCGCTATGGACCCGGCCCGGCGATCCGCTTCCGCGCGCTCGGCGCCGGTGACCTGCCGTGGCCGGCCATCGTGGCCGCGCTGCTCGACGACGACTACCGGGGAGTGATCTACGTGGAACACGAGGACGCCTTACTGCCCACGGAGCAGGGCATCGCCACGTCCCTCGCGCTGCTGCGCACCCTGGTACCCGCAGGGCAGGCGCCGGGGCGGACCTGGTGACGCTCGACGGAGTACGCGGCGCCCTGCTCGCGGGCGGCCTGGGCGAGCGGATGGGCCCGCTCACCGCCGACGTGTGCAAACCCCTGGTGCCGTACGCCGCCTCGTGTCGACTGGTGGACTTCAGCGTGGCCAACGCGATCCGCTCCGGCCTGCCCGAACTGGTCCTGCTCTCCCAGCACCGGGAATCCGACCTGGTCCGACACCTGGTCACGCACTGGGACCGATACCCGGGCACCCGGCTGCACTTCGGCCCGCACGACGCCCTGGCCCGCAGCGGCCCCGGCGCGATCCTGCCCGCCCGCCCGGCCGAACGCGGCACCGCGGACGCGCTGCTCGCCAACGCGCGCCACCTGTTCGCTCCGGGGGCGACCGACCTGCTGGTGCAACACGCGGACCACGTCTACGTGTTCGACTACGCCCCGCTGGTGGCCGCGCATCGGGCCGCGAACGCGGACTGCACGATCGGCGTCCAGCGGATCGAGCGTCGCTACGTGCACCTGTTCGGGATGGTCGAGACCGATCCAGACCTGCGGGTCCGGGCCCTGGTGGAAAAGCCCGCACGGCCGACCTCGGACCTGGTCTTCACCGCGTTCTGCGTGTTCCGGATCGACGCGCTGCGCGAGGTGTTGGCCGACCTGGCCGCGCTGGGCGAGGACGGCTGGCAACACGACATCAGCCGCGACGTGTTGCCCGCGATGATCGCTCGGGGCCGCCGCGTGACGGCGTATCCGGTGCGCGACTACTGGGCCGACATCGGCACGGTCGAGCGCTACCGCACCGAGCAACTGCGGCTGCCGGCCCTCCCGCACCCGATCGCGGCCGAGGAACTCCCGCGCACGCTGGCGGACCTGCCGGACGGCTACCCGCGGTACGAGGCCGGGAGTCTGCTGGGCACCGAGATCCCGCCGGGGGCGCGGGTCGAGGGCAGTGTCGTGCACCCCGGGTGCCGGATCGAACCGGGTGCGACCGTACTGCGCTCGGTGCTGTTGCCGGGGGCCGCGGTCCGTGCGGGAAGCACCGTCCGGGATGCCGTCGTCACGCCGGCCGGCGTGCTCGCGTCGGCCGCGCCCACCGACCCGTCGCCCGAACCGCCGCCCGGGGGCGAGCTCGCTCCCGACCCGGTCAGGAGAGCGCACGGTCCAACTCCTTCGCCGTGATGAACGACGTGTGCGTGCCCGCGGTCCGCACCGCGTGCGCGCCCGCGTGGGTGCCCGCGGCGGCGCAGGCCGCCCAGTCGCGGCCGGCCAGGTAGGCGTACAGGAAGCCCGAAACATAGCTGTCCCCGGCGCCGTTGGTGTCCACCACCTCGTCGGCCCGCATGGCCAGCGCCGGCACGTGCCGCATCGGTTGGTCGGGCAGCACCAGGTAGCTGCCCCGACCGCCCGCCATCGCGACCACGACCTCGGCCCGGCCTCGGGCGAGCACGTCCCGAGCGGCCTCCTCGACCCGGTCGCCGAGCCGGTTCGTGGAGGTGAAGACCAGGCCGGCGCCGTAGGCGAAGTCCGCCCGGGCGGGATCGTGCCCGTCCCAGCCGTGCAGGTCGGTCGAGGTGGACACGCCGGCTTCGATCGCCTCGGCCAGCGCGGGCCTGGACCAGCCGCCGATCGACACGTGCGCGTGCCGGGTGCGGGCGATCGCGGGCCGGTACAGCTCCGGATCGACGACCAGGTCCGCAGGCAACCGGCTGTCGTGCAGCGAGAGCCGTTCGCCGTCCGGGCCGACCAGGTTGACGCTGAGCGGCGTGCCGGCGGGGTGCGAGACGTGCGCGAACGACAGGCCCTGTTCGGCGTAGTGGGCGAGTACGAAGTCCGCCTCCGGGTCGGCGCCGAGCACGGCCGCGAAGTGGGTGCGCAGGCCCAGCGCCCGACAGCCCAGGGCCACTCCGTTGCCCGTGTGCGCGACGTATCGGCGGATCGGCGGCACCTTGAAGTCTCGTATCGGCAAGGGAAGTTCGGGAACCCGAACGATGATGTCCAGGCCGACCCCGCCGATCACGAACACGTCCAGCTCAGTCATCGGTGCCTCCGTGGGTGCGGGCGAACGAGACCTCGGCGGCGGGGGAGACCACCAGCGCGGCGTGGATCTCCTCGTCGCTCACGTCGTCGGTGATCACCGTCTCGCCGAGCGCGGTGGGCAACACGAACCGCAACCGGCCGTCCCGGATCTTGCGGATCTGGCCGAGTGCCTCGACGGTGGTCGCCGGGTCGAGGCGGGCGGGCAGCGCGGCCAGCGTGGTGGGCAGGTGCACCCGGTCCAGCAGCCCGGTCACCCGCGCCCGCAGGGCCGGGTCGAGCAGCCCGCGTCGTTCGGCGATCCGGGCCGCACAGGCCATCCCGAACGCGACCGCCTCGCCGTGCAGGATCGGGCCGTAGCCGGTCGCGGTCTCCACCGCGTGACCGACGGTGTGCCCGAAATTCAGCGGCCGGCGCAGGTCGCGCTCGTAGGGATCGCGGGCGATCAACCGGCACTTGAGCACACTGGAGGCGTGTACCAGGGCGGCGGTGGGGGCCGGCTCGGCGGCCAGGATGGCCGGATGCCGGCGCTCGATCAGCTCGAACAACTCCGGCGAGGCGATGATCCCGGTCTTGATCGCCTCGGCGAGCCCGGCGCGTAACCCCCGGCGGTCCTGGGTGCTCAGATACCCGACGTTGGAAACCACGGCCCTGGGTTGGTAGAACGCGCCGATCAGGTTCTTCGCGGACGGATGGTCGATGGCCACCTTGCCGCCGAGCGCGGCGTCCACGTGGGCCAGCAGCGTGGTGGGCACGTTGATGTACGGGATGCCGCGCATGTACGCGCTGGCCACCCAGCCGACCGTGTCCATCACCACGCCGCCGCCGACCGCGAGCAGGATGTCGCGGCGGGCGAGCGAGGTGCCGGCCAGCCAGTCCAGCAGGGTGCTCGCGGTGTGCAGGCTCTTGCTTGCCTCGCCGGCCGGGAACGACGTGTGCACCACGTCCAGTCCGGTCGCGGTCAGTCGTTCGGTGAGCCGGCGCGCGTGCAGCGCGTAGACGGTGTCGTCGGTGATCAGCGCGACCCGTCGACCGTCGATCTCGGCGCACAATCGGGCGAGCGCGGTGGCCTCGTCCAGGCATACGTGTACGGGGTACGTGTCGAGCCGCCGGGCGGAGGCCATGATCGGATCGACCGGACCGCGTGGCAGCGCCAACTGTTCGGACACTCGGACGTATTCGGTCATATATTCACACCCCGGCGGCTCAACGATGACGTCGTAGACAATCCGGATATTCGCTGCCGAAATAATTACGGCGGGCGCTACGAAAAGTCAACAACGACTCACCGAGAGTGCGCCCGCGCGGTTATAGCAGACCACTCGGCGCTATTCCCGGCATTCGCCGATGCCGAAAACTTCGCCCGGAAACGACCTACGCGGCGGGCACCGCCGGGTCCGGCGCGCCGGCCGGCGCGGGCGCGGTCGCCACGATCTGTTCGACGTGGTCGTGTCCCCACACGCCCAGCGGCAACAGCGCCTCGTTCAGCGACTGCCCCAGCGCGGTCAGCGAGTAGACCACCTTGGGCGGGACCTCGCGAAACACCTCGCGGTGCACGATTCCCCGGGCCTCCATCTCGCGCAACTGCTGGATCAGCATCTTCTCGCTGATCCCGGGCACCGCCCGACGCAACTCGCCGAAGCGGCGCTCCTCGACATGCAGCGCCCACAGAATCAGCGCCTTCCACTTGCCGCCGATGACATCCATCGCGGCATCCAGGCCGCACTGGTAACGCCGAGCCATGCGCGTCTCCCGTTCCGGGCGATCCCTGCCGATCCCCGTCGATCCCGAGCCATCCTTACCGACAGGTAGGTACTGCTCCATATTGTCCGTACGCATTCGGCCGAAAGCAAAGCAATCCCCGACACGACCGTGTCGGGGACCCGGAACCGGACCGGCGTTGCGCGAGCATGACGGCATGAGTGAGAGCGTCGTGTCGCGGATTTTCGAGGTCGCCACCGGGCGGCGGGAACGGGTGTACGACCTGACCGGTATCTGCGCCGGGTTCCTGCGGGAGGTGGCCGGCGGGCGGGACGGGTTGCTCAACGTGTTCGTGCCGCACGCCACCGCGGGAGTGGCGGTGTTGGAAATCGGGGCGGGCAGTGACGAGGACCTGCTCGCGGTGCTGGCGGACCTGTTGCCGGCCGACGAGCGGTGGCGGCATCGGCACGGCAGTCCCGGGCACGGGCGCGACCACGTGTTGCCGGCGCTGGTCCCGCCGCACGCGACGCTGCCGGTGATCGGCGGCCAACCGGCGCTGGGCACCTGGCAGTCGATCACGATGGTGGACACCAATCGGGACAACCCCGATCGCACGGTGCGGCTGACCTTCCTGGGCTGAGCCGGCCCGGGCCGCTCGGCCGGCCCCGCGCCGTTCTCGGCCATCGGGCCGAAGGCACGATCGGTCCGGCCCGCCGGGGAAACGATCCGGCCAATCTGTCGAATGTGTGCATGGATCTCCGTGGCAATGGATATTTCTTGTATCGGCTCGATCACGTTCTGTTTTCCTGTCGGCCATGTACTTTCCATCCGGGAAATGCGAGGCAGTATTCCGCTTTTGCCGGTGGGCCGGCTGCCGAGCGCCACCGACACGGGGGAAATTCCATATGCCGAAAATGCCGACGATGGCGGTCGACGCAAGCCGGATCGACGGATTCGCCGAGTGCGGATACCTGCTCCTGCCGGGTTTCCTGCCCGGCGGACTGGTATCCCGGCTCGAAGTCGAGGTGGACCACTGGGTGGACTCGGGACTGCGCGAGCGGTCGATCGCCGCCTGCGTGGACACCGGCCGGTCGGGACCGCCGCCGTCGGTCGAGATCGAACTCGCCGCGCATGGCGAACTGGCCGCCTACCCGCCCCTGTTGACCCTGGTCGGGGCGTTGATGGGCGCCGACTTCGTGTTCCACCACCTGCACAGCGACCGGCGTCCGGCGGGCGCGGACGGCAAGGCGTGGCACCACGACTACGAACAGACCCCACAGCGCGATCGGGCGTTCACGATGATCCACGCGCTGCACTACCTCGGTGGACTGGACGCCTCCGTCGGCGGGTTGGCGGTGCTCCCGGGCTCGCACCGCGAGGTCGCGGACAAGGACGCGAGGGCGCACCTGGGCACCGCCGCACTGCCCGGCGAGGTGCTGATCGACCGGCTGCCGCCCGGCTCCACGGTGCTGGTGCACTCGGCCCTGTTCCACGCCCGGCGTCCGGGCCCGGCGAGCGGGGGCAGGTCGCGCTACATGGTGGACGGCTCGTACGGGCAGTGCGGCACCCGATGGCCGCCGGTGAAGCCGTACTGGCGACACGTGCTCGGTCGGGCCCGGGAGCTGGACCTCGATCGCGGACGGTGGCCCGAACTCTTCGCGGAACGCCACTTCACGCGCTACCCGGCCTGAGCGCGGACCGGCGAACCGCGCCCGTTCGCTTTGTTGTTCGGCCGCCCGTCGGCCCGCCACCCGAATGGATCCGATTCTTGAAGGTTCTCGAAACCGTGTGCTTCGACGTCGTCTTCGACCGATTCCGGCACGACCACCCGGTCGAGGGCGGCCACGCGGGGAACAGCAACGCCGAGGGCGAGGAACTGCTGCGCCTGGCCGACGCGTTGCCCGGCGGATGGCTGCGGGTGGAACTGGACCGGGCCACGCTGCTCGGCGTCGTCCTGCCATGGCACCTGGGCGAGGGCGGCACGTTCGAACTGGTGCCGCCGCGCGGACTGACCCTGGCCGCGGCGGTGCGTCGGCTGCGCTCGACCCGCGGGCGTTACGCGCACAGCAATCCGGTCTGCGCGGACAAGCTGGCCTGGCAACGGGACGCGCCGATGACGCCGTTGTACCTGTGCACCCGCGCGGTCGAGACGGTGGACTACGCGGGGCTGGCGGTGCGCGAGGGGATCGTGCACCTGGACGGGCTGCATCGGATGATCGCCTGGGAACTGCACGGCCGACTGGCCGGCGGGACCCGGGTCGAGGCGTATCTGGCCGGAGCCGGCGGCGAGTTCGGGGTCACGGCGGGGCGCGGAGGCGGCTCCGCGCCCCGATTCGGCGGGGCCGCCGGGCTCGGGTCAGCCTCGGCCGACGTAGGGCATCGCGCTGGGGATGACGGTCACCGACTGCACGTTCACCCCGACCGGCAACCCGGCCATCACGAGCACCATGTCCGCGACGTGTCCGACGTCCATGGTGGGCTCGACCCGCAGCGAACCATCCGCCTGCCGGACGGCCGGCTGCGGCCGGTCGATCGGCGTGACGTTGCCGATGTCGATCTGCCCGCAGGCGATGTCGTGCGGCCGGCCGTCCAGGGCCAGCGACCTGGTCAGCCCGGTGACGGCGTGCTTGGCGGCGGTGAAGGCGATCGAATCCGGGCGCGGGACGTGGGCCGAGGGGGCGCCGTTGTTGATGATCCGGCCGCCGCGCGGATGTTGCTCCTTCATGATCCGGAACGCGGCCCGCGCGCACAGGAAGCTGCCGGTGGCGATCGAGTCGAGCACCCTTCGCCAGTCGTCGAGTTCGACGTCCTCGGTGGGCAGGTAGGCCATCGTGTCGGCGGCGTTGTTGAAGAGCAGGTCGAGTCGGCCGAAGTGCTCCACGACGGTCGCGAACAGTCGGTCGACCGCGTCGGGGTCGGTGATGTCGGTGGGCACCGCCAGGGCGCGGCGCGGATCCCGGGCGAGGCCGGCGGTCTCCTCCAGGGCGACCTTGCGCCGACCGGCCAGGCCGACCGACCAGCCCTGCTCGATCAGGGCGAGTGCGCACGCGCGGCCCACACCGCTGCCCGCGCCGGTGACGACGGCGACCTTCTCGATCATGGGTGACCCCCCGGAATCGGTACGACCGGCCCGTTCGCTTTCACCGCGACGGTACGGAGAGAAACCCTGCGTAGTGTCCATGGCGGGTGTCAAGAGCGAAGGTGGCGTATTCCGTGATCTCGGCCGAGTCGACCGAAACCAGTCGGATGCTTTTCGATCGGGCCCGACGCTCACTGGCGGGCGGAACGGCTTCCTCCGCACGCACGACGAGCACCGGTCCCTTTCCCTATCCGCTCTATATCGCGCGCGGCAAGGGCGCGCACATTTGGGATGTGGACGGGAACGAGTATGTCGACTACCTGATTTCGTACGGTTGCGCGGTCATCGGGCACGCGAATCCGTCCATCGGTGCGGCGGTGGCCGAAGTCCTGGCGAGCGGCACCATGTTCGGCGCGGGTACCGTCCCGGAGATCGAACTGGCGGAAATCATGCGGTCGATGATCCCGTGCGCCGACCTGGTCCGGTTCGCCAACTCCGGGTCGGAGGCGATCCAGGGCGCGGTCCGGGCCGCGCGCGGCTTCACCGGGCGGGACAAGGTGCTCAAGTTCGAGGGCCACTACCACGGATGGGCGGACTCGCTCGCCGTCTCCAACCGGCCCACCGCGGCCGAGGCCGGACCGTACACCCGGCCGCACGCGCACCCGCATTCGCCGGGGGTGCCGGCCGGCGTGGTCGCCGACGTGGTGATCTGCCCGTGGAACGACGCCGAGGTGTTGCGCGAGATCCTGGACGCGCATCGCGGCGAACTGGCCGCGGTGATCTGCGAGCCGATCGTGGCCAACAACGCGTGCACGATGCCGCTGCCCGGCTACCTGGAGACGCTGCGCGAGGAGTGCACCCGACGCGGGATCGTGTTGATCTTCGACGAGGTGTGCACCGGCTTTCGCACCGGACCCGGCGGCGCCCAGGGGCTGTTCGGGGTGCTCCCGGATCTCGCCGTGTACGCCAAGGCGCTGGGCGGCGGGTTGCCGATCGCGGCGTTCGCCGGGCGCCGGGACATCATGGACGAGGTCGGTGCGAACCGGATCAAACACGGTGGAACGTACAACGGTTCGCCGCTGTGTGCGGCCGGGGCCCTGGTGACGCTGGGCGAACTCGCCGATCCGGCGGTGGTCGCCCACATCGACACGGCCGGGAACCGGGTGATGGAGGCGATCCGGCGGGCCGCCAGGGACCACGCGATTCCGTGTGTGGTGCAGGGTGTCGGGGCGATGTTCCAGGTGGTCTTCTCGGCCGACGGCATCGCGCCGCGCAACTACCGGGACCTGGCGGCGAGCGACGACGCGCGCTACGCGCTGTTCCGACACGCCCTGTTGGAGCGCGGAGTACACGTCAACGCGGTCGGCTCGGCGTGCTGGTTCGTGTCGGCGGCGCTCACCGACGACGACGTCGCGGCCGCGTGCGCGGCGGTGGACGCGGCGTTCGTACTGCTCGCGGGGGTGTGAGGGGTCGCCGCTCGGCGTACGGGTGGGCCGCCTTCGGCTGTTCGGGGGTCGGTCGGGGTGTCGTACGCGCGGGTCGCCCACAGGTCGGCCGGGGCCATGACTAGCCTTACGTAACCGTCCTGATCATCGGGACGGCGTCCCCCACACAGGTAAGGATTCGCCGATGGGTTTGAGGAGTCTGCTGCGCAACGTACTTCGTTCGCGGGCGTCCCGCGAGGCGGCGGAGACACCCGAGACGACGGACGTGGCCGCCGCGCCGACCGACCTCGACGCCGCACCGACCGTGTCCCCGGTCGTCGCGCCCGAGCCGGTCGCCGAAGCGGAGTCGAAGCCGCGCGTCGAGCCGACGAGCGGCCGCGTCGAACCGCAGGTGCGCCCGGAGCCGGTGATCGCGCCGGAGCCGGTCGGCCCCGCGGCGCAGGAGGCCGTCCCGGAGCCGGTTGCCGTTGTGGAGCCGGTCGTCATTTCCGAGCCGGTCGTCACCCCCGAGCCGGTGGTCGTCCCGGACCCGGTGACCGTCCCGGAGTCGATCGTCATCCCGGTGTCCCGGGCGGAGTTCGACGCCTTTGGGCCGGCGTCGATTCCCGTACCGGCCCAGTCGATCGCGACACCCGTCGAGGTCGAACAGGCCGAGGTGACGACGGTCGTCGAACCGGACGCCGAGGTGTCCGAGCCGGAGCCGGCGACCGAGATCCCGGCCGAGGTCGAGGTCGAGGTCGAGCCGTTCGTGGTCGCCGAGGCCGCGCCGGCACCGACCGGCATCGCCGTGGTGCCGTCCGCCCGAGCCGAAGAGGCCGTGCCCGGCTTCGGTGCCCGAGGCGAGGCCGCCGCGGCGGCCGTGGCCAAGTGCGGGCTCACCGGCCGCGATGTCGCCGTCTACCTCGTCCTGGACCGCTCCGGTTCGATGCGCTCCTACTACAAGGACGGAACCGTGCAACACCTCGCCGACCAGACGCTCGCGCTGTCCGCGCAGCTCGGCGAGGCGGTCGTACCGCTGGTGTTCTTCTCCACCGACATCGACGGCGTCGCCGACCTCGATCCCGACAACCACGTCGGTCGGATCGAGGAACTGCACGGCTCCTACGGGCACATGGGTCGGACCAACTACCACTGGGCGATCGCCAAGGTGGTCGAGCACTACCGCGCGTCCGGCAGCACCGGCCCGGCGCTGGTGATCTTCCAGACCGACGGTGCCCCGACCAGCCGTCCCGCCGCCGCGAAGGCGCTGTGCGAGGCGGCCGGGCTGCCGATCTTCTGGCAGTTCATCGGTTTCGGCGACCCCGAGGCCAAGGGCTTCGACTTCCTGCGCAAGCTGGACGAACTCACCGTGCCGGAACAGCGCGTGGTCGACAACGCGGGCTTCTTCCACGCCGGACACGACCCGAGGCTGCTCGCGGACGGGGAGCTGTACGACCAACTGCTCCTGGAGTTCCCGGAATGGCTGAACGAGGCGGTCGCGGCGGGCGTCCTGACGGCGAACCCGGTGGACGCGTTGGTGTAGGAACGAGTACGAAACACGCCCGACGGTCGGCCGAAGCGGCCGACCGTCGGGCTTTTTTGACGGGCCATCAGGTCCCGGGTGTGCCGGGCTCGGGCTCCTCCAGCGCGCGCACGGCCCGAGCGAGGTCCGCCTCCGTCGCGCCGGGCAGCACCACCTCGACCTCGCCGCGGCGGATCACGATGTCGGGCCCGCCCGGGCCGGCCATCGGTGCCCCGGTGCGGCGCCGGCCGGCGATCGCCACCATCAGGCCGCCCAGGCCGATGCCGTTGCTCAGCACGATGTCGACCACATCGAGCGTGGTTCCCATCGCGCCGACCGTGCCGTCCTCGGCGTAGCTGGTCGCGATGCCGCCCCGGACCTCCGGATCCATCGCCAACCAGCGCTGTAGCGAAGCGACTTCGCAACCCTCGTCGCCGACCACGCGTACCTGCACGAGCACTTGCCGCCACCCTTCGGAGACCGTCGGGGGCCCGCGCGGCGGGCCGACCTGCCCGGGCATGAAGCCGGCATCGCTCGGCGGTGCTTCGGGGCCGCCGGCGCGGACCGCGGCCGGCGCCCTATGCGCCGGGTGCGGTCGGGTCGTCGACCAGGGCGAACGCCTCGACCTCCAGCAGCAGATCGGGCCGGAACAGGGCGACCACCTGGACCGCCGAAGCGGCGGGCAGCCGGGTCGGGTCGATGAACTCGTCGCGCGCCGAACGCACCGCCGGCAGGTGCCCGACGTCGGTGAGGAAGTAGGTCAACTTGATCACGTCGTCGAAGGTCGCGCCCGCCGCCGCCAGGCAGCGTCGCAGGTTCTCGAACACCTGTCGGGCCTGGGTGCCCGGGTCGTCCTTGCCGACCAGGTTGCCGTCCTCGTCGAGAGCGATCTGCCCGGAGACCGCGACGAGCCGACCGGTGCCGGTGACCACGTTGGTGTAGCCGGTGCCCGGTCGCACGCCCTCGGGTGCCGGGATGTGGGTCAGGCGATTCGATGTCGTCATGACGCCCATCCTCGCCCGTGGGCCGGCCCGCCTGTCGCGGTTTTTCGTCCGCATGGCCGCCGAACAAGATCGTTAAGCCTGCGACGGTGCGTTTCACCAGATCGAGCGAGAACCGATCCGTCGTGCGCTCCGGCGGGTTCGCGCGACCTACCGTGTGCCCTGGCGAAAGGAGCGCACGGATGCCACAACCCTTCGAACTCCCGCATTTCTACGTGCCGTACCCCGCGCGGCTGAACCCTCATCTGGAGGGCGCGCGCGAGCATTCCAAGACCTGGGCCCGCCGGATGCGGATGATCGAGGGCTCGGAGATCTGGGACGAGCACGATTTCGATTCGCACGATTACGCGCTGTTGTGCGCCTATACCCATCCGGACTGCACGGGGGCGCAACTGGACCTGGTCACCGACTGGTACGTCTGGGTGTTCTTCTTCGACGACCACTTCTTGGACATCTTCAAGCGCACCCGCGACCTGGCCGGTGCCAAGGGCTACCTGGAACGCCTGCGCGCCTTCATGCCGGTGGACTCCACCGCCGAGATCCCCGAGCCGACCAACCAGGTCGAGGAGGGCCTGGCCGACCTGTGGGCGCGGACCGTGCCGAGCATGTCGCGGGAGTGGCGGGAGCGGTTCGCCGAGAGCACCCAGGCGCTGCTCGAGGAATCGATGTGGGAACTGGCCAACATCAACGAGGGCCGGATCGCCAACCCCGTCGAGTACATCGAGATGCGCCGCAAGGTGGGCGGCGCGCCGTGGTCGGCCAACCTGGTGGAATACGTGGCGAACGCCGAGGTGCCCGCGGTGATCGCGGCCTCGCGGCCGATGCGGGTGCTCAGGGACACCTTCGCCGACGGTGTACACCTGCGCAACGACCTGTTCTCGTACCAGCGCGAGGTGGAGAACGAGGGCGAGAACGCGAACGCGATCCTGGTGTTCGAGAAGTTCCTCGGCTGCACCACGCAGGAGGCGGCCGACGCGGTCAACGAGCTGCTCACCTCGCGCCTGCACCAGTTCGAGCACACCACGTTCACCGAACTGCCGCCGCTGTTCCTCGAACACGGCCTGGACCCGCAGTCCTGCCTGGACGTGATGGCCTACGTCAAGGGCCTCCAGGACTGGCAGTCCGGCGGGCACGAGTGGCACATGCGCTCCAGCCGGTACATGAACGGGGCCGGTGCGGAAGCGGGTTCGACGGATGGGTCCCACGTGCCGACGGTGACCGGGGTGTTGGCCGGACCGCAGGGCCTGGGCAATTCGGCGGCGCGGATCCTGCCGGGACTGGTGGCCGGGTCGCACAACGGGCTGCGCGCCTACACGCGCGTGCCGTTCCAGCCGGTCGAGCCGTACGACATCCCGGACTTCCACCTGCCGTTCGCGCCGCGACTGAATCGACACCTGGACGCCTCGCGGGAGAACATCGTCGAGTGGGCCGCACGGGTCGGCATCACCGGCGAGGGCCTCTGGGACGAGGAGGCACTGCGCGGATTCGACCTGCCGCTGTGCGCGGCGGGCATCGCGCCGGACGTGAGCCTGGAACAACTCGACCTCGCCTCCGGGTGGTTGACCTGGGGCACCTACGGCGACGACTACTACCCGATCGTGTTCGGCCGCTCGCTCGACCAGGCCGGCGCCAAGGTGTACACCGAGCGACTCAAGGCGCTGATGCCGGTCGACGGCGAGCCGACGCCGGTGCCGACGGACGCGATCGAGCGCGGGCTGGTGGACCTGTGGGCCCGTACCGCCGGGCCGATGTCGCCGCGGTCGCGCCGCAGGTTCCGGCGCACCATCGAGGAGATGATGGACAGTTGGCTGTGGGAGTTGGCCAACATGGCGCTCAATCGGGTTCCGGACCCGGTCGACTACATCGAGATGCGTCGCCGTACGTTCGGCTCCGACCTGACCAAGAGCCTGTCCCGGCTCTCGCACGGTGACGTGGTGCCGGACGAGGCGTACCGCTCGCGTGCGGTGCGGGCGATGGAGAACTCGGCCGCCGACTTCGGCTGGATGATCAACGACGTGTTCTCCTACCGCAAGGAGATCGAGGTCGAGGGGGAGTTGCACAACCTGTTGCTGGTGGTGCAGAGCTTCTTCGGTTGCGACTTCGCTCGCGCGCTGGTGATCGTGAACGACCTGATGACCTCCAGGATGCGTGAGTTCGAGCGGGTGGTCGCGGTGGAACTTCCGGCGATGTACGAGGACCTGGCGCTGGACGGGATGGCCAGGGCGGCGCTGGACGGGTACGCGGTGGCGCTGGGTGATTGGAACGCGGCGATCCTGAAGTGGCATCAGGACTGCCTGCGTTACGCGGACCCGAAGCCGCTGGTGCCGTTTCCTTGGCAGGTGGCCGGGGATGGGGTCGGCTCGCGCGCGGTGCCTGTGGCGCGGGGTGGCGGCGGGGCGGCGACGGTGCCTCGGGTGGGTTATGGGCCTCGTGGGCTGGGGACGTCGGCTGCGCGGTTGTCGGGGGTGCGGGCGGGGGTTGCGGTGCGGTGAGGGTGGGCGGGTGGGCCGGCCTGCGGCCCGCCTTGTCCTCAAACGCCGGACGGGCTGGGGGGTGCCTGGGCGGGCGGGAGTCGGTCCGGGTGGGTTGTCCTCAAGCGCCGGACGGGCTGAGGGGGTGCCTGGATGGCTGGGGGTGCCTGGGCTGGGGTGCCTGCGTGGGCTGGGGGGGTGCCTGGGCGGGTCGGTTGTTCTCGGAGGCCGGGTCGGCTAGGCGAGGGCCAGGGGGGCGGACATCAGGTGGTCGACGAGGGCCAGGAGGACGTCTCGGCCCGATGTGCGGATGCGCACGTCGCAGGGGACGATCGGGACGTCGGGGGCCAGGTCGAGGGCGTCGCGAACCTCTTCGACCGTGTACTCGACCGCGTCGTCGAAGCGGTTGATCGCGACCACGAACGGGATGCCTCGGCGTTCGAAGAAGTCGATGCCGCCGAAGCCGGCCTCCAGCCGTCGGGTGTCCACCAGCACGATCGCCCCGAGCGTGCCTATCGCCAGGTCGTCCCACAGGGACCAGAACCGCTCCTGGCCGGGCGCGCCGAACAGGTACAGGACCAGGTCCTCGGACAGCGTGATCCGGCCGAAGTCGAGGGCTACCGTGGTGCGGGACTTGTCCTCGACGCCCACCAGGTCGTCCACGCCCACGCCGACCTCGGTCATCACCTCCTCGGTGTGCAGCGGCGGTACCTCGCTGACCGTGCCGACCAGGG
The DNA here is from genome assembly GCF_042754445.1 of Embleya sp. NPDC059213. NCBI lineage: Bacteria > Bacillati > Actinomycetota > Actinomycetes > Kitasatosporales > Streptomycetaceae > Embleya > Embleya sp. NPDC059213. Next base: position 23,877 of record NZ_JBHZAV010000022.1, on the reverse strand, counting down.
TGGTCTTGCCGACCCCGAACCCGCCCGCGATCAGGATCTTGACCGCCGCCGCATGCTCGGGCAACCGGTCAGAGCCGAAGGAGACCATCACGTACCTTCTTCAACAGTGCGGGATCGGGGGTTCGGGCCAGGGCCAGCGGGGCGCGTACGGTCACCAGGCCGTCGCGGAGCAGGTCGTCGACGAGCACCTTGGTGATGCTCACCGGGAGGTCGATCAGCGCGGCCACCTCGGCGACCGCCTGCGGCTCCCGGCACAGTTCCAGGATCTGTTGGTGCTCGGGCTGCCGGCCACGCCCGTCCCGGGCCTTGCGGCGCGCGGCCGCGGACGGATCGTCCGCGGCCGGGGCGCGGCCCCCGGGCTCGTCCGGCGCGACCGTGGTGACGAGCGTGATCAAGGTCAGATCCGCGTCCCGTATGGCCTTGGTGCGCCCCCGGGTGAGCGTGTACGGCCGTACCAACGGGCCGGCGTCCTCATCCCAGGACTGCTCCCACCGGGACGTCATGCCCGACCACCCGCCGGATCGCCCGCCCCGTCGCCGCGTGGCTGTGTCCCGAGGTACTCGCCGACCTTCTTCACCAACATGTTCATCTCGAACGCGACCACTCCCACGTCCGCGCTCTGTTCGGCCAGTACGGCCAGGTGCGCGCGCTTGCCGGCGGCGGTCAGGAACAGGAACGCGTCATCCATCTCCACCAGCGTCTGGCGCACCGAACCGCCCGCGAAGCCCCGGCCGATGCTGCGTGCCAGGCTCTGCAACCCGGCCGCCGCGGCGGCCAATTGCTCGGCGTCGTCGCGCGGGATGGTCTCGGATCGGCTCATCAGCAGCCCGTCCTCGGACAACACGATCGCGTGCCGGGTCTGATGCACGCGTTTGACCAGGTCGGTCAACAACCAGTCCAGCCGATTGTCGGTTGCGGTGGTGGCCGTGCCGCCGGCGAGATCGTGCGTGTTCGTCATGACGGTTCCCCAGGGTGCGTGGTGCTTCCGGCGGCGGGGCTCGGGCCCGGTGCGGGCTCGGCCCCGGTTCCGGGTTCGGTGTCGATCGCGGACTCGTCGCCGGCCGCGCTCGGTTCGGACGCCTCGCGCGCTCGTTGGCTCGCGAACCGGAACGAGGACAAGGTAGCCGCAGCTTCGCGCGGAGTGGAGGGCTTCGACCCGGTTCCCGGGTCGCTCTCGCCTCCGCCGGCCGCCTCGGTACGCAACGGCATCGGCAGATTGCGCTGCCGGACCCGACGCGGCAATGCCCGTCGGCCGTCGGCGGTGGTCTCCTCGGCGGTGGCGACGAGGCCACCGGCGGGTACGGGCGCGGCCGGCACCCGCTCCAGCGAACGCAGCACGGGCTCGGGGTGTTGCCGATCCGGCGAGTCCGACTCGACGTCGTCCCGGGACGAGCGCGCCGCACCGACCACCGGGGTCGGGTCGATCGCCGACCCGACCGAGGACTGCATGTCCGACTCCGACTCCGAATCCGAATCCGCCGCGAGCGCGTGTTCGAACGGCCCCGCCGCCCGGTCCGGTTCGCCGGACGCACCCGAACTCCGGGTGATCAATTCCTCGGGCAAGAACACTATCGCCAGCGTGCCGCCGTACGGCGAGGGCCGCAGGGTGACCTCCACCCCGAGCCGATCGGCGAGTTGGGCGACCACGAACAGGCCCATCCGCACGTCCTCGGCGAGCGCGATCACATCGAAACTCACCGGGACGGCCAACTGTCGATTGGCCGACTCGTACTCGTCCGTCGACATGCCCAGGCCGCGGTCCTCGATCTCGATCGCGAGGCCCTTGGCCACCGAGACCGCCCGGACATGCACGGGTGTGTCCGGCGGCGAGAACGTCGTCGCGTTCTCCACGAGTTCGGCCAGCAGGTGAATCAACCCACCCACCGACGGGCCGGACAGTTGCAGGTCACGGTCGGAATACACCTCGATCCGGTGATAGTCCTCGACCTCACCGACCGCACCGCGTATCACGTCCACGATCCGGACCGGGCGACTCCAGCGCCGGCCCGGCCGGTTGCCGGTGAGCACCACGAGGTTCTCCTCATAGCGGCGCAGACGGGTGGCCAGATGGTCGATGGTGAACAACTCGCGCAACAGTTCGGGGTCCTGGTGCCGACGCTCCATCGCGTCCAACTCACCGATCTGACGGTTGACCAGCGACTGGGTGCGCAGCGCCGTGTTGACGAACACCTTTGCGAAGCCTTCGCGCTGGCGGGCCAGTTGCACCGCACCGTCGAGCGCGGCCCGCTGCGTGGCGTTGAACGCCGAGGCCACCTGGCCGATCTCGTCCCGCCCCACCGGCACGTCCGGTGCCTCCACCGCCAGGTCCACCCGCTCGCCGTGCTGCAACCGGTCGATGATCAGCGGCAGCCGCCGCGAGCCCAGTTCCACCGTCGCGTCGCGCAGCCGGGACAGGCGCAGCCGCACCGAGCGGGTCACCCGCCAACACAGCAGGGCGCCGAGCAGTACGAAGCCCAGGCCGATCGCGCTCAGCAGATACACCTGATTCCAGGTGTCCGAGGTGGCCGCGTCACCCGCCGCGAACACCTGCTCGACCCGGGCGAAGTCGAAGGCCGTGTTGGGCATGGCGAGCTGATCGAAGGTCTCGCGCCACTTCGCCAGTTCGGCAGGCAGAGGTATCCCGGAGCCGGCCGCGGCCCGCTGGTCCCTGGGGGCGTCGACGGCCGCGATGATCGCGTCCTCCATCGCGGTCAGGTCCCGCCAGGCCGGGCTTTGCGTCAGCGCCACGTACAGGGGCCGCAGGTCGGCGGGCAGGAACGGCTCGACCTCGTCTTCGAGGGTGTGCCGACGCACGCCCACGTTCTGCACGAACGAGGCGAAGTCCGGCTGGGTCAACCGGCCTCCGGCCTGCGCGAACGTGACCGTCATGTCTTCCTGTGTCAACGCCTCCCCGGCGCGGAACTGTATGACCAGGAACTGACCCGCGAAGGTGACGTCGGTGTCCGAGGTCTCGGCCAGCGCCTGGACCATGGAGATCTGGTTGGCGACCTGCTTCGTGTAGTAACCCAGCCAACGATCCCGCCCGACCGCGCCGGTCGCGTCCACCTGGCGGCGGGCGTCGGCGAGTTGGGTCAACTGAGGCACTATTTCGTGCGCTCGGCGCACCACGTGCCCAGGCGTGTCCCGCGCATCGCTTTCGGCGAAGGCGACGAACTGGCCCACGGCCTCGTCGGTCCTGACCCGCTGCGCCCGCAGCGCCTCGGCCGTCGCCGGCGTCGGCTTGGCCATCCAGCCCGCGGTCAGCCGCCGTTCCAGTTGCAGATTCACCATTGTGGCGTAACTGGGGTTGCCGGCCCGCTCGGCCACCGAGACCTCGTTGTCCAGGCTGCTCGCGTGGTCGACCAACCGGTAGGTGGCGATGCCCCACAGGGCGACCATGGCCATCGAGGGCACCACGGTGAGCAGTACCAGCAAGGTCCGGATCGACAACGTACGACCCGGCCGCGAGCGAGCCGCTCGGGTCCGACCGACCCCGGGGACACGCAACAGTTTTTTCATCGACTCTCCCGCAAGGGCAACCCGGTCCCGAATGCGGTTGCCGCGACCCGGCCGAAGGTACCTGCGGGGCAGCCGACAGAATCCACGCAGTGTGCGTGGGGAACTTCCCGCCCGTGCGGTACAAACGGCGCAGAACGACGATGATACGTCGGCCCGCGGCGACTCGGTCACCGGACGCGCACTCGGCAATACCCAAAGGAGCGGCCCGACATGCAGACGGCGCCCGGAATCGGCCGGCGAATCGCCTACTGGCGTACACGTCGTGGCCTCACCCAATCCGAATTCGCCCGTTTGATGGGCCGATCCGTGCGCTGGGTCGAGGACGTGGAGGCCGGCCACCGACAAGCCGACCCGCGCGTGTCGATGCTCGCCGAAGCCGCACTCGTCCTGCACATCGGGATCGACCGACTGCTGCCCGCCGCACCCGACCGGGAGGCCCGCAACCACGATCCGCTCGCCGCGGTACGGGCGGCGCTGCGCCGGGCCGACACGGCGCTGGCGGGTGGCACCACCGGGCCGCCGGTCGACCTCGGGGTGCTGCGCCGGGAGTTGACCTACGGCTGGACCGCGTACGCGGCGGCGGACTACGGCTGCCTGGACCGGGTGGTGTCCTCGGTGCTGGAGGCGACCGCGGGTGCGGGGGCGACGACGCGGGCGAGCCCGGCGGAGTCGGCGGCCGACTCCGCCGAGAGCGCCGGGAGCACGGCGCCCGCCGTGGCCGTCGTGCGTTCCGCCGCGCTCGCGCTCGCCTCCGCCGTCGCGCACGTGTACGGCGAACCGGCGCTGGCGTGGCGCGCCGCCGACCGGGCGGTCACCTCGGCCGGCCGCAGTGCCGACGTGGTGGTCCTGGCCCGGGCCGCCCATCGGCTCACCGGCGCCATGGTCGGGCACGAAGGCGCGGGTGCCGCCGTCGAATTCGCGCTCGGCGCGGAGGCGGACCTGGCCCCGGCGCTGGGTGCCCGCGGCCGGCCCGGCCGGGCGGCGCTGCGCACCCTGCGGCTCGGCGCGGCGCTGGCCGCAGCCCGGCTCGGCGATCGGCCCGCCACGCGCGACCTGCTGGAGGGGGCCGAGCGGGCCGACCCCGGCGCGATCCAGGTGCGGCTGCATCGGGTCACCGCGCATGTCCTGCTCGGCGAGTACGCGCGGGCCATCGCCGGTCGGTTCACCCCGGCCGCGCTCGCCGTACTGCCGCGCGGTCGGCAGGCCCGGCACCTGATCGACCTCGCCCGTGCCCTCGCCGCGGTGGGCCGCCGCAGCGAAGCCGTCGGCGCGCTCTTGGAGGCGGAGGCCGTCGCGGCCCAGGAGGTCCGCTGCCGGCCGATGAATCGCCGCTTCGTCCAGGAGATCCTGCGGCTGGATTCGTCCACCGACGGCGACGAGTCCCGATTGCGGGCACTGGCGGCCCGGTGCGCGGGAAATGGGTCGTCGGGGCCGGAGCGGGCATGGATCATGTAGCACAGTCGAAGCGCCGGACCGGACAATCCCCCAGGGGGCACCGTGATCACGATCATCTCTTTCGTTCTCGTCCTGATGGCGCTGGTCACGGTCATCGCCGTCACGGTCGGCAAGCGCGGGCACACCACGAGCCACGAGGGCCTCCGGATCGAACAGGAGCGCACCGGCCGGGCGGAATCCTCCGGCGGCATCTTCGGTGTGCACGCCAATCACGCTTCCTTTCCGGGCGTGGAAGAGAACACCAAGTACTTCGGCTGACCTCTTCGCGGGCGCCGGCGGCCCCGCGCGTCGGCCGCGGCGCTACCATCGGCGCGCGCCATCGTCGGCCGGCGCACGACACGGGAGGTTGTGCCGCATGGGTCTGTTCACGGTCGACGAGGCACGCGCGGAGCTGGCCCGACTGTTGCCGGTGCTCGACGAGCTGATCGCCGTCCGGGCGGACGCCGCGGAGGTCGCGGTCGCGCTGGAACGCGGCGAGACGCGCTGTGAGCTGGGCGGGTTGCCCGAACTCAAGGGCATGCAGGCCCGGCTCGACGAGCTGATGACCGAGGTCCAGCAGACCGGCGCGGAACTCAAGGGCTTCGCGCCGCTGCTCGTGGACTTCCCGGCCGACCTGGACGGCGTACCCGTGTTGTTGTGTTGGCTGGAGGGCGACCGCCGGCTCGGCTGGTACCACCGCCTCGACCTCGGCTTCGCCGGCCGCCGACCGCTTCCTTAGCACGCGAGCACGATCGCACGGGGCCGATTGCCGAGAGGAAGTGCACGAAACCAGGGTGATCGCGTCGAATCGGGCGATTGTCCCCGCCGCCGCGTAGCGTTCCCCGAGTACGGAACGCTGCCTGGAGGTCACCATGACGAATTCCGTCCTGCTCGCCATCGGCACCCGCAAGGGCCTGTGGATCGGTCGCTCGGATGGCGACGGATCCTGGGCCTACACCGGGCCGCACCATCCGATGACCGGCGTCTACTCGGTCGCGATCGACACCCGAGGGCCCGCGCCCCGGGTGCTGGCGGGCGTGGTCCACGAACACTTCGGCCCGGTCGTGGTCAGCAGCGACGATCTCGGCGCGACCTGGCGCGAACCGGACCTGGGCCGGGTCGGGTTCCCGGCGGACGCGGGCGCCTCGGTCGAGCGGGTGTGGCAACTGGTGCCCGGCGCCCGCTCCGAACCCGACGTGCTCTACGCCGGCGTCGAACCCTCCGCGCTGTTCCGCTCCACGGACGGCGGGCGCTCGTTCGAACTCGTGCGGGCGTTGTGGGACCACCCGCACCGGCCGCACTGGGAGGCCGGCTTCGGCGGCCAGGCGATCCACACGGTGTTGCCGCACCCCACCGATCCGCAACGGATCCTGGTCGCGATGTCCACCGGCGGGGTCTACGTCACCGAGGACGGCGGGGCGAGCTGGCGCCCGTCCAACACCGGCATCCACGTCACGTTCCAACCGGACGAGTATCCCGAGTACGGCCAGTGCGTGCACAAGGTGGCCCGGCACCCGGACCGCCCCGAACGGCTGTTCCTGCAAAACCACCACGGCGTCTACCGCAGCGACGACGCGGGCGCGACCTGGGAGTCGATCGCCGACGGCCTGCCCGCCGACTTCGGCTTCACCATCGTGGTCCACCCGCGCCGCCCGGACACCGTCTACGTGGTCCCGCTCACCGCCGACGCGATGCGCTTCCCGGTCGACGGCCGATGCCGCGTCTACCGCAGCGACGACGCCGGCAAGTCCTGGACCGCCCTGGCCGACGGCCTGCCGGACGACTTCTGGACCGCCGTGATGCGCGACGCGATGTGCACCGACGACGCGGAGGACACCAGCCTGTACTTCGGCTCCCGCAGCGGCGAGGTCTACCGCGGCCGACACGACGGCGACCACTGGGAACGCATCGCCCAACACCTCCCGGACGTCCTGTCGCTGCGCGCGGCGGTGATCTGACCGGGCCCGGCCGCACCCCGTGCCGTTGGGGTCCACACACGTTCACGTGCGCGCAACCCGATCGTGGCACTGCGCTCACGTCGGGCTGAGAGGGTCGTGACGTCCTCGCCTCAGCCCATCGAAACGAGTCAGTGTGTCCGCCGTATCGCCCGCCGCCGTGTTGTTCGACATGGACGGGACCCTCGTCGACACCGAGCAGTTGTGGTGGGAGGCGGTGGCGGACGTGGCCGGCCGGGTCGGCTACGCGTTGGGGGAGACGGACGCGGCGGACGTGGTCGGGCACGCGATCGGGCACACGGCGAGCTACCTGCACGAGGTGGTCGCCGAGGCGCCGTGTGTGCACGAACTGACGGACGCGCTGGACGCGGCGTTCACGACCCGGGTCGAGGCCCGGATCGAGCCGCTGCCGGGGGTCCTCGCGCTGCTGGACAAACTGGCCGCCGCCGGCGTGCCGTTGGCGATCGTGTCGGCGTCGCCGCGTCGGGTCGTGGACCTGGTGCGGGACGCGTTGGGGTCGGCCCGATTCGCGGTGACCGTCGCGGCCGAGGACGTGCCGCGGACCAAGCCCGACCCCGCCCCTTATCTGGCCGCGGCGACCGCGCTCGGGGTCGAGCCGAGCGCGTGCGTCGCGGTCGAGGACACCATGGTCGGCGTCACCTCGGCGGAGGCCGCCGGGTGCGCCGTCCTGGCGGTGTCCTCGACCGTCGCGATGGAGCCCGCCCCGGGCCGCCGGGTGGTCGAGTCCCTGGCCTCGATCGAGGCCGGCGAACTGGCCGTGTCCGCGGCGGCGCGGGCGTAGGTCCGGTCCGGCGGATTCGCGGCGGGCCGCGAATCCGCCCACGTCACAGCTCGGCGCAGAGCCGATCGATCTCGGCGATCTCGGCGGCGGTCAGATCCGGCTGCCCGACGGCGGACAGATTCTGCTCCAACTGCCGTACGCTGCTTGCCCCGACGATCACCGACACGACCCGCTCGTCGCGCAGGATCCAGGTGAGCGCGAGCTGCGCGAGGGTCTGATTCCGGCCCTGGGCAAGCTTGTTCAGCGCGCGAAGCAGGGTCAGACGCTCCTTCGTGAGCTGGTCGGTGGTGAGGAAATGACCCACCGCCATCCGCGAATCGCTCGGCACACCGTCCAGGTATCGGTCCGTCAACAGGCCCTGGGCCAAAGGCGAATAGGCGATCAGCGCGGTCCCGGTCTCGCCGATCGCGTCCAGCACGCCGCGCTCGGGTTCGCGGTCCAGGATCGAGTAGGCCGACTGGTTGAGCAGCACCGGTGTGCCCAGGTCGCGCAGGATCTCGACCGCCCGACGGTGCTCCTGCGGACCGTAGTTGGAAATGCCGGCGTACAGCGCGCGTCCGGAGCGAACCGCCGTGTCCAGCGCGCCCATCGTCTCTTCGAGCGGGGTCTCCGGGTCGTAGCGGTGCGAGTAGAAGACGTCGACGTAGTCGAGCCCCATCCGGGCGAGCGACTGGTCCAGACTCGCGAGCAGATACTTGCGCGACCCGCCGTCGCCGTACGGCCCCGGCCACATGTCCCAGCCGGCCTTGGACGCGATGAACAACTCGTCGCGGTACGGCCGGAAGTCGGCCCGGAAGTGCACCCCGAAGTTCGCCTCGGCCGACCCGTACGGCGGCCCGTAGTTGTTCGCCAGGTCGAAGTGCGTCACCCCCAGATCGAAGGCCCGCCGCAACACCGCCCGTTGCACCTCCATCGGCTGGGTGTCCCCGAAGTTGTGCCACAACCCGAGCGACACGGCGGGCAACCGCACCCCGCTGCGCCCGGCCCGGCGATAGCGCATCGACTCGTAACGATCATCGGAAGCTTTGTGGATCATGGCCCCATCTTCGCCCGATTCCCTGGTCGGCGGCCATGCCGCCGCGCGGTCGGCATCCGACCTCGACTCACAGGCCGCGCACGTGGAGCATGGTGACCACGAGGACGCCGGAGCTGACCTCGTATTCGGTGATCACCCCGGCCAATACCGCGGTGCGCCGGTCGGGGTTGCCGCGGATCGCGTCCCCGTGGGTGCGCGGCGAGTGCGACATGGCATCGACGGCTCGGTCGAATTCCCGGCGAGTGGAGGCGGTCAGGGCGTTGTACCCGGCGAGCGCGTTGTCGGTGTACTGCACGCGGTATTTGCTCACGGCTCGACCGGTGTGCCATCGGGGTGGTACAGGCCGCGGTGGTCGCCGGTCGCGACTCGGGCGGCGACGGCGTCGTCGTGGTCACGCATCTCGGGAGTCTTGGCCCAGGCGGAGGCGACCGCCGGCAGGTTGTCGATGGCGGCGTGCTGGATGTCGTGGTCGAACGCGGCCCGCTCGTGCTCGGGGAGGGCGGCGCGGATGTCCGCCAGGGTGCCGGGCAGCTCGACCACACGGCCGTTGTGGTGGGCGTGGATGACTGGGCGATCACTCATGGCGCCAGCGTGACACGGGGCGGCGCGGCGCCGGTAGCCGGCGCGCGGCGGCGGACCCGGTGAACCGGTCGCGCGCCGTGCCGCCTCGGGGGTGGGCGGTGGATCGGTCCTTTACGGACCCTTGACAGCCCAAAATGTCCCTCGTAGGGTCCAGATCATTCTTTGGCAGGAACAGACGAAGACCACCTGTCGGTGGCTTCGCTGTGCCCTCCTACGCGTTAGCGCTCGCGTGTCGCCGACTGGTCCTTTTTTCCGAGGACGGGTACATGGCACAGCAGCAGAGCGTCAGAGGCGTCAAGGACGTCGTCGCGCTCATCGACCGACTGGGGAGAATCTCCGGTCGGGCCAAGGTCATCTGGTTCCTCGTGTTCGGGGGCCTTTTCCTCGACGCGTATTCCAATGCCGCGCTCGGCGCCGGGCTCGCCCCGATGACGAAGCAGATGGACCTGAGCAGTACCCAGGTCTCCATCCTCACCGCCACCGCGCCGGCCCTCGCGATCCTGTTCAACCCGATCGGCGGGTGGCTGGCCACCCGGATCGGCCGGGTGCCCCCACTGTTGCTGGCCAAGCTGTTCGCGCTGGCCGGCGCGGTGATCGCGGCCACCGCGGACGACTTCACCGTGGTGTGGATCGGCCGGGTCCTGGTCGGCGTCGCCTACGGGATCGACTTCGCGGTGGCGATGGCGCTGCTCGCCGAGTACACCCCCAAGTCGCTGCGCGGCCGGCTCAACCTGTGGCAGGGCATCTGGTACATCGCCACCACCGGCAACCTGCTGCTCACCCTGATCTGCTTCAAGTTCGACGTCGGCGCGGACATCTGGCGCTGGTCGGTCGGCTCGGCCGGGGTGATCGCGTTGTCGTTGTTCCTGCTCCAGTGGGCCTTCCTCGTGGAGAGTCCCACCTGGCTGGCCACCAAGGGTCGGCTGGAGGACGCGGCGCGCAACCTGCACCGGATCTACGGGATCGAGGCCGTCGCCGCCAAACCGGCCGCCGCCGGCGCCGCGCACGACGACGCGGACGCGGACGAGGTGCCGCCGAACGTGGGCATGAAGCAGGCCGGAATCCTGTTCCGCGGCAAGTACCTGCCCCGCACCCTGCTGTCCTCGGCCATCTCGCTCGGCCAGTCCATGCAGTACTTCGCGGTCGGCTGGTACCTGCCGGTGATCAGCCTGGCGATCTTCGGCAACAGCTTCGAGAAGGCCACCATCGGCTCGATGGTGTTCAACGCCTTCGGCATCGTCGGCGGCATCCTCTCCGCGTACTTCGCCCGCAAACTGGGCCTTCGGGTCAGCTCGGCGCTCGGCTTCGGCGGCGTGTTCGTGATGCTGGTCGGGATGGGGCTGACCTTCGACCGGGTGCCGACCTGGATCGCGTTCATCCTCCCGGCGCTGTTCATCTTCTGTCACTCGGCCGGCCCGGGTGCGAACGGCAAGTCGATCGCCGCACTGTCCTACCGCAGTGAGGTGCGCACCCTGGGCACCGGCGTCACCGGGATGATCGGCAGCTTCGGCAGCGTGGCGGGGCTCTACCTGTTCCCGCAGATCAAGGACGGCATCGGCCTGGACAAGACGTTCCTGGTCCTGGCGATCGTCCCGCTGCTGGGTCTGCTCACGTGCATCGCGATCAAGTGGGACCCGACCCGGGCGATCTCGCCGGACGAGGACCCGGACGTGCCCACGCTCACCGCGTCGCCCACCGATTCGGCCGGCCCCGCGAACCCCGCGTTGCTCGCCCGCTGACGCAGACCTCCCGCGAAAGACTCGCACGCGGAGATCGCAATCGCATATTTCGGACCGAAAGGGCTGTGATGACGAAGACGTTGCACGCTCCCGGACGGCGCCTCGGCATCCTGTCCGTCGACGAGGGCACCACGGGGACCCGGGCCGGAGTCGTGCTGGACTCCGGGACGGTGGGCCACGTGGCGTACCGGCAGATCGCGGTGCGGCATCCCGACGAACACTCGGTCGAACAGGACCCGGTGGAGATCTGGACGGCCACCCTGACCGTCTGCCGCGAGGCGCTGGCCTGGGCGCACGCGAACGACGTCGAGATCGCCGCACTCGCGCTGTCCACCCAGCGGGCCACCGCGATGTTGTGGGACGCGCGCACCGGCCGGCCACTGGTGCCGGCCTGTGTGTGGCAGGACCGGCGGTACGCCCGGGACCTGCTCGCCTACGAGGCCGAATGGGACGAGCCGCTCACCGCCAGGCTCGGTCGCCCGGTGGGCAGCCGGGCGCCGTTCCTGTGGGCCGCCCGGCAACTCGCCGAGCAGCCCGAGGTGGCCGCCGCCCACGCGGCCGGGACGCTGCGGTTCGGCACCGTGGACACCTGGCTGGCCTGGAAGTTCACCGGTGGGGCCGCGCACGCCGTCTCGGCGAGCAACGCCGGTTCGGTCGGCGCCTACCTGCTCCGCGAACACGCCTGGGACCACGAGTGGGTCGGGCAACTGGGCTACCCGCTCGACCTGTTGCCCGACCTGTTCGCCGACGACGACCCCGGCTACGGCCGGATCGACCCCGAACTCCTGGGCCTCGACCTGCCGTTGGCTGCGGTCATGGGCGACCAGCACGCGGCGCTGATCGCGCTCGGCGGGCTGGCCGCCGGGCAGGGGATGTGCGTGTACGGCACCGGTACGTTCGTGGACGCGGCCACCGGGGACACCCCCGCGCTGCCGATCCCGGGCGTGACCGGGGTCCTGGCCCAACCCGGCTGGCGGCAGGGCGAGACCACGCACTTCAGCCTGGAGGCGTACTGCTCCACCACCGGGTCCGCGCTGCGCTGGTTGTGTGACGACCTGGGCTTCTTCGCCTCGCCCGCGGAGATCGGCGAACTCGCCGCGCAGGCCCGGGGAACGGCCGAGTCGGGCCGGCGCGAGTGGTTCGTGCCCGCGCTGGCCGGGATCCGCACCCCCGCATGGCGACCCGAGGCGCGCGCCGCGCTCAGCGGCCTGACCCTGGCCACCACCCGGGCCGATGTGGCCCGCGCCGTGCTGGACGGGATCGCCCACTCGGTCTGCGACCTGATCGACGGCGTCGCCGAGACCATGCGCGCCCCCTTCGGGCGGTTGCGGGTGGGCGGCGGCGTGGCCGGCAGCGACACGCTGATGCAGATCCAGGCGGACGTCGTCGGCCTGCCGCTGGAGCGCGCCGCCGACTCGGCGACCGCGAGCCTGCGCGGCACCGCCTATCTGGCGGGCGTGCGCGAGGGCCTGTGGTCCTCGCTCGAAGAGGTGGTCGAGGCGCAACCGCGCGGCCGGGTCTTCGCGCCGACCACCACTCCCGGACAACGCGAGGAACAACGGGCCGCCTGGCGGACCGTGCTCGCACCGCACCTCGACTGAGGCGCGGACCCGCAGTCGGCCGCGAGGCCACCCGCAACACGTACCACCCGGCGGCCGGTCATCGAACCGCCGGACAGATTCCAGGAGTTGATGTTGTGATCACCTTGCCCGCCCGCAAGCCTCGGCGTGCGTCAGCGGCGGCCACGAGAGGGAAGCCGCTGCTTCTCGACCGGAGCCGGGCCAAGCGCCGGCTGGCGGACCACGTGTTCGACGTGCTCGTGATCGGCGGCGGCGTCACCGGCGCGTACGCCGCACTCGACGCGGCCTCGCGCGGTCTGGACGTGGCCCTGGTGGAGAAGGACGACTTCGCCTCCGGTACCTCCTCCAAGTCGTCCAAGATGGTGCACGGCGGCCTGCGCTACATCGAGCAGGGCAACGTCAACCTGGTCCGGCACTCGTTGCTGGAGCGGCACCGCTTCCGCAAGAACGCACCGCACCTGGTGCACCGGCTGCCGTTCCTGTTCCCGATCCTGGAGAAGGAGGGCATCTTCGATGCCCGGCTGGCCAAGGGCTTCGAGGGTCTGCTGTGGACCTACGACCTGGTCGGTGGCTGGCGGATCGGCAAGCTGCACCAGCGGCTGACCGTCGACGAGGTGCTCGCGCACGCGCCCACGCTGCGGGCCGACCACCTCAAGGGTGGGCTGATGTACTTCGACGGCCGCGCCGACGACGCGCGGCTCGTGCTGACCATCGTGCGCACCGCCGCCGCGCTCGGCGCCACCGTGCTCAACGGCGCCAAGGTGGATCGGGTCCTGGACGAACGCGGTCGGGCGGCGGGCGCCCGGATCGAGGTGGACGGCGAGCGGTTCGACGTGCGCGCGTCGGCGGTGGTCAACGCGACCGGCGTCTGGAGCGACGCGGTCGACTCGATGGCCGACGGCACACACGAGCCGCAGGTACGACCCGCCAAGGGCGTACACATCGTGGTGCCGTGGAGCAAGGTCCGGATCGACTGCACGGTCACCGTGCCCATCCCCGGCCGGGCACGCCGCGCGACCTGCACCCGCTGGGGCGACTCGGTCGTGTTGGGCACCACCGACGAGGACTACCGCGGCTCCGTCGACGACGTGCACTGCACCCGCCCGGAGATGGAGTTCCTGCTCGAAGGCGCCAACACCGCCTTCGAGGGCAAGCTCACCCCGGACGACGTGGTCGGCAGCATCGGCGGGCTGCGTCCGTTGGTGGGGAAGAAGGAGGGCGCCACCCTCGACATGAGCCGCGACCACCACATCGCCGTCGGTCGTGGCGGCATGGTCACCGTCACCGGCGGCAAGCTCACCACCAGCCGGCACATGGGCGAGCTGGTGATCGACAAGGTGATGCAGGTGCTCGGCCGCAAGGGCCGCAGCCGCACCGCGAACCTGCCGCTGATCGGCGGCGCCGGCTACGACGCCGAGGCGGTCGCCGCCTCCGGCGGGCTGGCCGCGCACCTGGGCGAGCGCTACGGCACCGAGGCGCGCTTCGTCTCCGACCTGCTCGCCGAGGACGCCACGCTGGCCGAACCGGTGGTCGCGGGCATGCCGTACATCCGGGCCGAGGTGGTCTACGCGGCCCGCTCGGAGCTGGCCCGCTCGGTGGACGACGTGCTCTCGCGCCGGACCCGATCGCGCCTGTTCGCCCGCGACGCCTCGGCCGCCGCGGCGCCCGAGGTGGGCCGGCTGCTCGGTGCCGAACTGGGCCTGTCCGAGCCGGAGATCGAACGCCAGGTCGCCGACTACCTGGCCGCCGTGCGGCACGAGAAGGCGGTGCTGCTGGGCGACTTCGAGCCGGCCGAGGCAGCGCACGCGTCCGCCGGGGCCGGCCGACGGGCGTGACACACACGGCGGATCGTGCCGCCCGCCCCCACGACACCCGGTGTACCCCACAACTCGCTCGACCCGAAGGAGCAGACCAGTGATCAGCAGGCAGACCATCACCAACCCGTTCAACCGAGGCGACTACATCGTCGGCGCGCCCACGCCGCCCAAATGGGCCCGCAACACCCCCGTCGGCACCGGCGACGCGTCGCTGCAGGGCGCCGTGGTCGAGGTCCCCGCGTCGGTGATCACCGACCTGCAGGGCGTCGCCAAGGCCGTGTACACCGACCGCGAGGACGTCGTCACCCGCACCCGCGACTGGTGGGCCGGCACCATGATCGGCGAAACCGACGGCCGCCCGGCCACCCCGGACGCGGTCGTGGTCGAGGTCGTCGACGCCGACCAGGTCGCCGCCGTACTGCGGATCTGCAACGCGGCCGGCATCCCGGTCACCGCCTCCGCCGGCCGCAGCAACGTCACCGGCGCGGCCCTGCCCGTGCACGGCGGCGTCGTGCTCGACCTGTGCGGACTGAACCGGATCCGCTCCTTCGACGCCGAATCGCTCGTCGTGGACGTCGAAGCCGGCATGTTCGGCGACCTGTTCGAGCAGGAACTCCAGGAGACCTACGGCGCCACCACCGGCCACTGGCCGTCCGCGTTCGCCGTCTCCACGGTCGGCGGCTGGATCGCCTGCCGCGGCGCCGGCCAACTCTCCACGCGCTACGGCAAGATCGAGGACATGGTCGTCGGCATCGACGTCGTGCACGCCGACGGCACGCGCGCCACCTACGGCGACTACCCGCGCGCCGCCACCGGCCCCGACCTGCGGCAGATCTTCATCGGCTCGGAGGGCACGCTCGGCGTGATCACCTCCGCCCGGATCCGGGTGCACCCGCTGCCCACCTACGCCAAGGCGCTCGCGTTCGGCTTCGAGACCTTCGCCGAGGGCCTGGACGCGTGCCGCAAGATCATGCAGCGCGGCGCGACCCCGGCCGTGCTGCGCCTGTACGACAAGCTGGAGAGCGGGGTGCACTTCGGCCACCCCGAGACCAACCTGCTGCTGATCGCGGACGAGGGCGACCCGATCCTGGTCGACGCGATGCTGAAGGTCAGCGAGGAGGTCTGCCTGGCGTACGGCCCCGAACTGGACAGCGACACGGTGTTCGAGCGCTGGCTCAAGGAGCGGATGCTGGTCGGCAAGTCCTCCGACGGCTTCACCCCCGGCCCCGGCTTCGTCGCCGACACGCTGGAGATCGCCGGATCCTGGACCGCGCTGGCCGAGGTGTACGACGAGGTGGTCGCGGCGATCCAGTCGGTGCCGGGCACGCTGGCCGCGTCCGCGCACCAGTCGCACGCGTACACCGACGGCGCGTGTGTGTACTTCTCGCTGCGCGGCGACGTGGACCGGCCCAGGCGGCGCGAGTGGTACCGCGCGGTGTGGGACGCGGCCAACGAGGTGCTGATCCGCCAGGGCGCGGCGCTGAGCCACCACCACGGCTGCGGCCTGCTGCGCGGTCCGTACCTGCCCGCCGCGCTCGGCGCCGGTTTCGACACGTTCGTCAAGGTCAAGGAGACCCTGGACCCGGTCGGAATACTCAATCCTGGCAAACTGGGCCTCCCCAACCGCTTCGATGCGTGAGGCGGCCGAGACCCAGCGCAGGTAGGTCATGAACGCCAGTCAACGCCCCGCGAGCGGGCCCCGGATGTCCTCCGTGTTGTCGTCCGCCTTCGCCGAGGTACCGGTCATCGCGTCGATCATCGGACCCCAGCGCCTGCAGAACTTCCTCGGCGCGCCGGCGAAGGTGTGCATCCTCGCGTCCATCCCGGTCGGGCAATTGCCGAATATCGTGCAATTGCTCGGCAAGGCGGGCAAGACGGTGTTCGTCAACGTGGACAGTTGCCCGGGCCTGGCCCAGGACAAGGGCGCCCTGGAGTTCCTCAAGGCGATGGGCGCGCACGGCATGGTCAGCACCCGACTGTCGCTGATGGAGAAGGGGCGCCCGCTCGGGCTGCTGACCATGCAGAAGGTGTTCGTCACCGACCGCTCGAACATGCGCCGCAGTACCGACGCGATCGCCCGCGGCGGCCCGGACCTGGTCGAGATCATGCCGTCGCCGATCGTGGCGCGGATGACCCCCGAGGCCAAGCGCGCGATGTCGCCGTTCGTCGCGGCCGGGTTCGTGGAGACCGCCGAGGACGCGGCCGCCGCGCTCGCGCTCGGCGCGGTCGCCGTGGCCACGTCCGACCCCCGGCTGTGGGACCTGAGCCGTGATCGGCTCGCGGCGCTCGGGTCGCCGTCCCAGGCCGGCTCTCATGCAAGTAGGAGAAATACACCGTGAGTTATGTTGTCGTCGCCCGCTACCTGACCAACCCCGGCGAGCAGGAACGGGTGCTCGCGCTGCTCGACGAGATGACCCGACGTTCGCTGGCCGAACCCGGCTGTCGCGGCTACCGCGTGCACCAGGGTGTCGAGGACGCCCGCACGATCGTGCTGTACGAGGAGTACGACGCCGAGGCCGACTTCACCGCGCACTGCGCCTCCGCGCACTTCGCCGAGATCGTGCTCGGGCAGGTGGTGCCGCTGCTGGCGAGCCGGGACGTGGTGCGGCTCAGCCCTCGGGACGCGGCCGCGACGGACGCCCGGTGAAGATGCGGGCAGCGGTGCTGCGTGGGATATCGCGCGAACGTCCGTATCGGGCGAGCCGGCCCGTCGCGATCGAGGAGGTCGAACTCGGCGACCCGCGCGAGGGCGAGGTGTTGGTCCGGATCGCCGCCGCGAGCCTGTGCCACTCCGACCTGTCCGTGGTCAACGGCGACCGGGTCCGGCCGCTGCCGATGGCGCTCGGACACGAGGCGGTCGGCGTGGTCGAGGCGGTCGGGCCCGGGGTGGACCGGGTCGCGCCGGGCGAGCACGTCGCGCTCGTGTTCGTGCCCAGCTGCGGCCACTGCACGCGTTGCGACGAAGGCCGCCCGGCGCTGTGCTCGGCCGCCGCGGCGGCCAACGGCTCGGGCGGGCTCCTGCACGGCCCCGCGTTGCTGCGCGATGCCGGGGGCGAGGTCGTGCACCACCAGCTCGGGGTCTCCGCGTTCGCCGAATTCGCGGTGGTGGCACAGGAATCGGTGGTGCCGATCCCGCGCGACGTGCCGTTCGCGGTGGCCTCGATGTTCGGCTGCGCGGTGCTCACCGGGGCCGGCGCCGTGATCAACACGGCGGCGGTGCGGCCCGGGCAGTCGGTCGCGGTGTTCGGCCTCGGCGGGGTCGGGCTGTCCGCGGTGCTCGGTGCGCGGGCGGCCGGCGCGTACCCGATCGTCGCGGTCGACCCGATGCCAGCCAAACGCGACCTGGCGCTGCGGCTGGGTGCCTCGCACGCGTACGACCCGGCCGACGCGGTGGGCGCGATCCGCGACCTCACCGACGGCGGCCCGGACGTCGCGATCGAGGCGGTCGGCAGCGCGGCCGTGGTCGCGGACTGCCTGGCCGCGGTGGACCGGGGCGGCCGAGTGGTCTCGGTCGGCCTGCCCGCACCGGGCCGCACGCTGGACGCGGTGCCGGCGTTGGCCTTCGCGGGCGAGGGCAAATCGTTGATCGGCTCGTACATGGGCGACGCGGTGCCGCGTCGGGACATCCCGCGCTACCTGGCGCTGTGGCGGGCCGGCCTGATGCCGGTCGAGTACCTGCACACCTCGACGGTGGAACTGGCCGACCTCAACGAGGCGATGGAGGCCCTGGCGAGCGGTGAGGCGATTCGGCAGGTGATCCGGACGGGGGCGGCCCCGGTGGAGTGAGTGCGGGTGGGCCCGGCGGTGGGGTGAGTGTGCGGCGGGCCCGGGTCGGGTGGGGTGAGTGCGGGTGGGCCCGGCCCGGTTCGTCCGGTCCGGCGGCTCGTGCTCGTCTGCTTGTGCGGGCCCTGCCGCCTTCAGTCTCCGGCCGCGTCGTCCAGCCGGCGACGGATCAGCAGATCGGCGGTGCGATCGCGCCAGGCATCCACCTCGGCGCGGTCGTACCCTCGGCGGGCGATGTCGAAGCGGTCGGCGAGAACCTCCTCGGGGGTCAGCCGCACCCGGCCGCGCAGTGCCTCGGCGACCCGGCTCACCAGGGCGTCGACGGTATCCCGGGGGTAGCCGCGCCGGACCGACGCGAAGCGCTCCCCGGCGGGCCGCAGGGTCACCGCCTTCACGTCCGCCTCGGCGCGTGCGTCGGCGAACCGCTCGGCCGCCACCCGGACCTCCTCCGGGTCCGCGCCGGGATCGGTACTCCGGCCCGGATTCCCGTCCGGACTCCGGTCCGCTCCCGGATTCGCGCCCCGGTCCGCCCTCGTGTCCGCGCCGCGGCTCCCGGCGGAGCCCCACGCCCCGCCGCGCGCCGCCAATCGGGCCTCGATCTCGTCGAGCGCGGCGTCCACCTCGTCCTCGTCGTAGCCCTCGCGCAGTCGAACGGTGGTGAACTGCTGCTCGCGCACCTGAGCCGGCGTCAGCGGTACCGCGGCGGTGCCGTCCAGGCTGCTGCGCACCAAGGCCAGGAACGCGTCCACGTCGGCGATCGAGTACCCCTCACGCAGCCGCGTCCGAGTGAAGTTCCACTGCATTCCCGCCCCCAAGTACTCGCTGCCGCACGTTCTCGACACCCCTTGCCTCCACTCGACCCGCTCGCGAAGGCTACAACCGTGCCGTCGCCGCCACCCGGACGGCCAACCACCGGATCGCGACCACCCGACCCGCCCCAAGGGTGTTTGCCGTGCTCGGCGCGGGTCAGGTTGCGTCAGCGCTGAGTTGGACTTGGGATTCGGTGTCGGTGAAGGCGAGGGCGCGGTAGAGGTCGATGGCGAGGTAGGTGGGGTCGGCGACGATTACCAGGGTTTCGGCCGACCAGTGGGATTGGGCGTGTCGGGCTGCGGCGTGGACCAGGGTGGTGGCGAGGCCCTGGTTGCGGTGGGCGGGGTGGGTGGTGACGGTCTGGTAGCGGGCGAGGCCGCGGCCGTCGGTGAACAGGCCCAGACCGGCGCGGAGTCGGTTGTCTTCGAAGGCGCCGAACCAGGCTCCGTGGCCGCGGGCCTGGAGGTTGCGGAAGCCGGCCAGGCGGTGGGTGGCGAATTCGCGGTAGGCGGCCGGGGCGTAGCCGGGGTTGGTGGCCTCGGTGAGGGCCACGGCCTGGGCCCAGTCGTCGTCGGATTCGGCCATGCGGAAGGTCGCGGTGGTGTTGGGTCGCGGGGGCGCGTTCAGGGTCGTCGCGGTCAGGACGGTGCTGCGCTCGGCGGCCAGGCCGGCGGTGGCCAGGTCGGTCGGGTCGCCGGCCGCGCCGGTCGTGCCGTCGACGCCGAGCGCGACGTGGGTCGCGTCGGGGAATTCGCGCCGGAAGGTGTCGATCCAGGCGGCGGCCGTGCCGGGAGCGGGCGGCGCGGCCAGGAGAAGGAAGTTGCCCCAGTGGAAGGTGGGGTTGGCCGGGGTCCGGACGACGAGGTAGCCGTCACGTTCGTCGATGTGGCTGCCCTGGAGGGTGAGCAACATCAGGTCGGTGCGGAAGGCCAGGGAGGTCACGTTCATCCGGCCACCCCACCACATCGGGCCGGGGCCGGGGCCGGCATTTTCGGCTGGGCGGCGCGCCCGACCGCGGCTGCGGGCTGCGCGCCCGGGCGGGCCCGGGGGAGCGCCGGGCGCGCGGCAGACGCAGCCGCGCGGCTACCGCGTCACGGGGTGACGGGCGTGCCCAGGGTGTCGGAGGTGACCGGGGCGCCCCCGACAACCGGGCCGGTAGGGGCGTCGGCCGATTCGAGGAGGGCCTCGCGGAGGGCTTCGATCTCGGCTTCGGTGAAGCCGAGACGGTCGGTGACGTACGTGTGCAGGGAGCCGTACGTCTTCGCCAGGTCCGCCAGGAACAGCTCCATCACCTCCGCCGGTGCGCGGCCGAAGGCCGGCCAGCGGGGCGTCGCGCCGTCGTGTTCGGCCTGCCAGTCGGCGAGCAACCGGGCCGTGGCCAGCTCGGTCAGCGCGAAGTCGGCGACGATGTCCTCGTCGGGGACGCCGAGCAGGGCCAGGACCAGAGCGGCGATCAGGCCGGTGCGGTCCTTGCCGGAGGCGCAGTGGAAGACCACCGGCGCGGATTCGGCCGCCGCGATCACCGCGAGCGCCTCGCGGATCTCACGCACGCCGTCCTCGGCGACCTCGGCGAACCTGGCCGCCAGGTACGGGCCGGGCAGTACGTCCTCGGCCAAGTCGGGCTGGTTGTACGGGCGGTGCTCGATGCTGAGGTTGTGGTAGGTCAACGACTCGTGGGCCGGGACACGACCTCGGTATGCGATCTCCTGGGGGTAGCGCAGGTCGATCACCGTGCGGACCCCGATCGCCAGGAACGTCTCCCAGTCCGCGCCTTCGAGCTTGCCGAGCGAGTCGGAGCGGTACAGCGCGCCCCAACGCACCGTGCGGCCGTCGGCGGTCCGGTATCCGCCCATGTCGCGGAAGTTGTGCAGGCGGGCGAAGTCGACGTGGCGTCGCGTCGGTTGGTTCATCGCATGATCCTATGTCGACCTACCGATCGACGCCCCGCCCCGTGCACCCGCCCGGCACCGAGGCAGCCTCCGCCCACCTTCCACGCTGCGCGCGCCCGCAACTTCCATCGGCGCCTGCCCGGCGCCCACGCCACTGCCGCCCGCCCCTGTTCGGCGCCCGCGCGACCTCTGCCCGCCGTTCGGCCGGGCTGCGCGATCTCCGGCCGCTGCCCCGAGCCGCTCGGTTTTCGTTCCGGGCTCCTGTTGCTTCCGTTCAGTGGAAGGTATTGGCCCGCCGTGTCCGGATTCGTAGCAACGTCCAGGGCGTATTCGGCAGTCCGAAAGCTCAAGCCCGATCCCCGCACGGCGGTCGGTGGCGGGGTCGTCCTGGCCCGAGTGTTCGAGGAGGGTGGGCTGCCCGCCGGCGTCCTGCACCTGCTGCCCGGTGGCGCCGAGACGGGGGCGGCCCTGGTCGAGGCCCGGAAGTCCGCATCGTCTCGTTCACCGGATCCACCGCGGCCGGCCGCCGGATCGGCGAGACCTGCGGACGCCTGCTCAAGCGTGCCCACCTCGAACTCGGCGGCAACAACGCGCTGATCGTGCTGCCGGGCGCCGACGTGGACAAGGCCGCGTCGGCCGGCGCGTGGGGCTCGTTCCTGCACCAGGGCCAGATCTGCATGACCACCGGTCGGCACCTGGTCCACGAAAGCCTGCACGCGGACTATGTGGCGGCCCTGGCCGAACGGGCCGATCGGCTGCCGGTCGGCGATCCCGTGAGCAAGGACGTCGCGCTCGGCCCGATCGTCGACGAGGGCCAACTGCGCCGGATCGACGCGCTCGTGCGGGACACGGTGGCCGCGGGCGCGCGGCCGGCCGCCGGGGGGACCCACGAGGGGCTGTTCTATCGGCCGACGGCGCCGGCCGACGTGCGGCCGACGATGCCGGCGTATGCCGACGAGGTGTTCGGACCGGTCGCGCCGGTCGTACCGTTCGGCACGGTCGAGGAGGCGATCGCGCTCGCGCGGGACAGCGAGTACGGGCTCTCGCTCGGCATCCTGGGTGACGTCGGGTCGGCCATGCGGATCGCCGACGCGATCCCCACCGGACTGGTACACATCAACGACCAGACGGTCAACGACGAGGCGAACGCGCCGTTCGGCGGCCAGGCGGCCTCCGGCGCGGGCGCGCGCTTCGGTGGCCCGGACGCCAACATCGACGCGTTCACCGAGACCCGGTGGGTCACCGTACGGGGCGACATCGCGCCACATCCGTTCTGAGCGGGGCCCGCACCTTGCGTTCGTGGGCTCCGCGCACCTCCGACTCGACTCGTGGCAGGCGCGGGGAACGGTGTGGGATGTGGCAGGCTCGTGGGTCCACACCCCGCGATCCGAAAGCAGGACCATGTCCGGCATTGACCACCTCGCCCAGGCCGACCAAGCGATGCGCGAGGGACGCATGGATGCCGCCGTCAAGCTCTACCTCGACGCCGCCGATTCCGGCGTGCCCGAGGCTCGGCGCAAGGCCGGCGAGCTGATGTTCGCGGGAGGTGACGAGACCGCCGAGGCGATCCTGCGGGAGGCGTTGGCGGAGGGGGACGCCGAGGCGGTGGACGCGCTCAGCGAGCTGCTGGAGGTCACCGGCCGGGCGGACGCCGCCGTCGATCTGCTGATCGATCGGCATCGGCTCGGCGAGACGCAGTGGGCGCTGCCGATCGCCAACCTGCTGGCGGACGCGCTGGACGAGCCCGAGGCGGCCGAGCGCTGGTACACCTCCGCGCTCGAAGCCGGTGACCCCGACGCGCCGAACGACTTCGCCGCCTTCCTCCAGGACTTCGACCGCGACGCGGAGGCGGAGGCGCTGCTGCGTCCGCCGGCCGAGGCGGGCGACGAGTTCGCGATGGCCAACCTCGGCCGGCTGCTGCTCAACGGCGACGCGATCGAGGACGGCATCGCGTGGCTGACCCGGGCGGTCGAGGCGGGCCAGGAGGACGCGCTGGTCGACCTCGGCGACGCCGAACTCGACGCGGGTCGGTTGCACGCCGCGCGTGAGCACATCCGGCGGGCGCTCGACTCGGGCATCGACGGCTCGCGCCTGCTGTACGCGCACCTGCTGGACCGCGAGGGCGCGGACCGGAGCGAGGTCGAGGCGGCCTACCGCGCGGCGGTCGAGGCGGGCGACGTGGAGGTCGAGGGATGAGGCGGGCGGCGCTCGGGGTGACCGTGGCCGCACTGATAGCCGTCGGCGCGTGCGGCCCGGCCGACGACGGGGATGCCAAGGCCGAGCCGTCCGCGACGCCGTCGCCCACGCAGCCGGCCCGGCCCGGCGAGATCCGCGACCCCAAGGCGCACGTGTCGTACGTGCTGCCCCAGGGCTGGTACGCCA
Organism: Embleya sp. NPDC059213; assembly: GCF_042754445.1. NCBI lineage: Bacteria > Bacillati > Actinomycetota > Actinomycetes > Kitasatosporales > Streptomycetaceae > Embleya > Embleya sp. NPDC059213. The sequence goes on along the minus strand of NZ_JBHZAV010000022.1, from coordinate 549 downwards.
AGCCGCCGGACACCGTGGTCGGCCTGTACTCCTCGGTCGCCTCCACGGTCGACCCCAAGGCCACCGACCCCACCGCCAAGCCCACCGCCGACCCGAAGAACCCGCTCGGGACGTTCATGGTCGGCGTGGTGGACACCAAGGTGTACGTGGCCAAACCGCGCTCGATGCCGGAGATGGCCGAGACCGTTGGCCGGACCCAGCTCGAACTGATCTACCCGGCCAAGGCCCAGGACTCGGTCCGCTCCAGCGAGGCGGCCCGACTCGACGGCCGCAACGCGTGGTTGATGGACATCGAGTGCGCGCCCGAGGACAAGAACGTGGCGCCGTTCCGGCTGCGGGTCACCGTGATCGACACCGGGGCGGTACCGATCTACATGTTGTCCTCGGCCCCGAGCAGCGCCACCGAACGGTTCGCCGAGATCGAGTCGATCGAGCGGTCGGTCCGGTTCTGAGCGGTCGGGGGGGCCCGGGCCCCCGGCGGGGCGGCGGGGGCCGGCCCCCCCCCCCCCCCCCCCCCCCCCCCCCCCCCCCCCCCCCCCCCCCCCCCCC